>WGMV01000030.1 GCA_016124905.1 bacterium | reverse complement strand
TCTGAAATGCAAGTGTCGGGGTGTAGCGCAGCCCTAGCGGAGGCTAAAAGCCGAAGCGTACTAAACAAGCGCCAGACTGCCTGCTCAGTCTGAAATGCAAGTGTCGGGGTGTAGCGCAGTCTGGTAGCGCACCTGGTTTGGGACCAGGGGGTCGTAGGTTCGAATCCTATCACCCCGACCATCTTTTGAGGAACGGCCCATGTTCAAGAAACTCATCGTCATTCTTCTTATCGCCCTCGCCGGTTTCGCGGCACTCGCCGCCATGCAACCGTCGGAGATGCACGTCACCCGCACCGCGGTAATTAAAGCCCCCGCATCCGCCATCTTCCCTCTAGTGAATGATCTGCATAAATGGGACAGCTGGTCCCCCTGGGCAAAGCTGGACCCCAATGCCACCGTAACCTTTGCTGGGCCTGAATCCGGCAAGGGTTCCTCCATGACATGGAAGGGCAACAATGAAGTGGGCGAAGGCACCCTCACCATTACCGACAGCAAGGAAAACGAACATATCGGCATGCATCTCGATTTCGTCAAACCCATGGCCGGCACCAACACGGCCGATTTCACGCTGAAGGAAGAAAACGGCGAAACCACCGTTACCTGGAGCATGGATGCCCACAAAAACTTCCTCGCCAAGGCCATCGGCCTGGTGATGGATTGCGAGAAAATGGTCGGCGAAAATTACGAACAGGCCTTTGCCAGCATCAAGGCACTGGTAGAAAAATCCGACCGGAACTAGTCCGCCGCAATGCCTTTATCTTATTGGGGCAGCCTTAACGGCGGAATCCCATCCTCACTCGGCACAGGCGCATCGTAAAGCGCAGGTCGCTCGGAATCGATCAGCTCCGGTTCCTTCACAGGCCTTGGCGCATGGGCGCTATAGACAGGCGGCGGCGGAAAACCATCCGCGCTCGATGGATAAAGATGCACAATCACATTGGTAGAAAACTTATCCATCAGCTTGATCTTTTCTTCTTCCTCATCATTCACTAGACCATCCATCACAGCATCGACAATCCCGCCCTGATTATGCCCAAAACTGCTGGTCTTGCGTGTACCAATCGACGTATTATCCGACAGACGGATAACATCCAGATCCCCCGCCAACATCAATTGATCGCCTATCAGGATGGTTTTTACAGCATTCGTATAGAGATTGATCCCAGTCACTGTAATACGCAGCCGCGCCGCATCCCCATCCGTTACATGCCGCAGACGGGGTAACAGCCGCCCGGGAAGATAGTCCTTCAACTCCTGAATTTCATCCTTGAACATGTCATTATAATTGTGGGAGTGCAGCATGCTGTCTGCAGGAACAATCTCAAGTTCCGTAATATGGAATGCCTCGCCTGCACGTTCCCCGGTGCCCGTTGTTAATCCCGGCTTATCGGCACATGCCGCCAGCATCAGCATCAGCGCACACGCCAACCATCCCTTCATATTCATACCCTATCCTGAAAAGCTATAATTCAGCAGCTTGTCATATTCGAAAAAATACAGCAACGCCTTTATCGCCTGTCCACGAGGAGAAACAAGCTTCGGATCGCGTCCGAGAAGAAGCTTCGCATCATCCCTTGCCATCGCCATCATCTCCCGGTGCTGGTACATATCAGCAAATCGGAACCCCGGCACGCCGCTCTGCTTGGTGCCAAGCAATTCTCCCCCACCGCGCAAACGCAAATCCTCCTCCGCAATCGCAAACCCGTCATCGGTCGCGCGCAGGGCCTTTAACCGCTCCCGCGCCGTTTCTCCCGCCTTGTCCTCATACATGAGAATGCAGCTGGAAGCCTCGCTACCCCGCCCCACGCGTCCGCGCAGCTGGTGCAGCTGCGCCAGGCCGAAACGCTCCGCATGCTCAATCACCATGATGGTCGCGCTCGGCACATTCACGCCCACCTCGATCACCGTCGTCGCCACCAGAATGCGCTTTTCACCCGCGGCGAAACGGGCGATCGCCTTCTGTTTCTCCTCCGCGCTCACGCGCCCATGCACCATGGCCACCTGGCCGGGGAATGCTACTTCCAGCGCCTTGATGCGCGCCGTCACCGCTGCAATATCCAGCTTCTCGCTTTCCTCCACCAGCGGGCACACCCAGTAAATCTGCGCGCCCTTGGCCATCGCGCGCCCAAGCCCCTCCACCACCTCCGCATAGCGTGAAAGGGGCACCGCGCGCGTGTCGATCACCTGCCTGCCCGGCGGCTTTTCTGACAAGCGCGATGAATCCAAATCCCCAAAATAAGCCATCGTCAAGCTGCGCGGAATCGGCGTGGCCGACATCAGCAGCACATGGGGTTGAAACCCGTCCGCCTGCCCTTTTTCAATCAGCGTCAAGCGCTGCTCCACGCCAAACCGGTGCTGCTCATCCACCACCACCATGCCGAGTTTGTGGAACTGCACCTTCTCCTGAAACAGCGCATGCGTGCCGAACAGCAGCTGAATCTCCCCGCTCGCCAGTTTCTCCAGCGTCTCTTTGCGGTTCTTCGCCTTCGCCGCCCCGCTGAGATACCCGCACACGATGCCCAATGGCTGGAGCAGCTCACTCGCCCAATGGTAATGCTGCCGCGCCACGATATCCGTCGGCGCCATCATCGCGGCCTGATAGCCTGCCTCCACCGCGCGCAGCATGGCCAGCAGCGCCACCACCGTTTTGCCGCTGCCCACATCGCCTTGCAGCAGCCGCAGCATGCGTTCGCCGCTTTGCATGTCAGCGGCGATTTCCTTCAGCACGTCCTTCTGTCCATCCGTCAGCTTATAAGGCAGCAGTGCTTCGGCCTGTTGCGCCAGTGCATCCTGCTTCATCACCACACCGCGATAACGCTGCATCTGCCCGCGCACCAGCCGCATGCCCAGCTGGTTGGCCAGCAATTCGTCATAAACCAATCGCGCCTTGGCCTTCGTGTGCTTCTGTTCCTCTTCCGGCTTATGCAAACAGGCGACGGCCTCGTTCAGCGTCGGCCAGCCTTCACGCTTCAACAACGCCTCATCGTGCCATTCGGGCAAGTCGTTCAGCTTGCCCAGCGCATGCTCCACCATCTGGCGCATCACCTTGTTGCTGATGCCCGCCGTCAGCGAATAAACGGGCTCCTTGATCATCAATTCCCGCACCCGCGCCGCCGGCAGCACATAATCCGGGTGCGGCATGGTCAGCTGGTTACCGAACCATTCCACCGTGCCGCTCACCGCCACCTCGCTGCCCACCGGCAGGCTCTTGGTCAGGTAATCCCCCTGCACATGGAAATAGGTCAGCGTCAGCCGCCCGGTCTCGTTATGCGCCTCCACCTGGTAGGTCCGCCGCTTGCCCTGCGGCGCGCGGTGGCCATCCACCGTCACGCAAGTGGTAATGACGGACTGGTTCACCACCTGCGAAAGCGGCGGCGAGAAAGAGCGGTCCACCACGCCGACGGGAAAATGCCACGCCAGATCGCGCAGCACATTCAGCGCGATCTTATCCAGCTGCTTGGCACGCGCATCCCCCACGCCCTTGATGCCGCGCACGCTGGAAAACCATGTAAAAAGCGAATTGGGCCGCACATCCATCACCTTGTTGAGTGAGACAATTTATGTGCAAAAACAGAAGATGCCAAAACTAATATTATTGTTAACGCGACAGTATGTCGCGCTGCCCAGCCATGAGCATGCTTCATGGCGATGGCAAGCAGGCCATCGCCGGAAGCAAACTTAAGTAAGCCTGTCTAATGCATAAGCCTTAGACAGGCTGAAGCATCGCCTTATACATCGGTCGCAAGTCCAGCACCTGCCCGTTGGAAGGCCGCGTAGCCCGCAACTCATGCGACAGCTGGCACCAGATGGGCGCCATATCCCCCGGCTGCAGCTGGCACCCGGCAATCCATATTTTGGAAGCCTGCTCTTCGCCCAATTGCTCGATAAAACGCATCACCGGCGTCTGCGCGCTTTCATGCGTCGCATCCATCAGAATAATACCAAGGCACTGCACGCCCGCGCGCGCCACAATATCCGTCGAACGAAAACTCTCCCGCGCCTTGACACCGATATCATGAATGCGCTGCGCCACCGGTGCGGCGCATGGCTCAATCAGCAGCATGAATGCCTGTCCGGAAAGCTCACTCATGATATCAATGGTCAGCATGATGTCGCGGCCGAAGCTCGCATCGTCCGGCAGCCGCGTTTCCGCATCCATCGTGTTCGGCGCCTTATGCGCCATCCTGTCCGCCAGCTTGCTTCCTGCCCGGCGTGACTGCGTCACATGGTCCTCATCTTCCAACCGCAAATTATAAAGCGGGTGCATCCCGTCCATCCCGGCAAAGGTGACCGTGGCGTAAATCGGCACCATCTTTCCACTGGCATGACGGAACGAAAGCTGGCGGAATTTCTTCAGCACATCCGCCACATCCGCCCCACCGGGCAGAAAATCGATCCCGTCGCGCAAATCATCAGCCACCGCCGGGTCCAGCATGCTGCCAAAGGGTTTCGGCAGCAAGGGCATGTTCTGCTCATAGCCGAGCCAACCTGCCATCGCGGGCGTCATCCGGTGAACCACAACGGATTTCTGCGTGTTATCCTGCTTTATTTGAAGGATTCTGGGCGCATTCTCCACAAAACCTCGCACTACCCCTGTTAAATCTGGCCGAATAATGCTACATGGCGGTTAAAACCTGTTTAACAACGATAAAAACAAATCATGTCTTCAAATCCTGAAACCATGGAAATCATGGAAATCCGCAAAAAACGCATCCGCTACCGCAGCTGGCACCGCGGCTGCAAGGAAACCGATATCCTGCTCGGCCACTATTGCGATCAGCATATCGATGCCATGGACGCCCAGACCCTCGATGCCTTTGAGGCAGTGCTTAACGAGGAAGACGCCGACCTATACCAATGGCTCACCCGCAAGCAGCCTGTGCCCTACCGCCTGGCCGACAACCCCATCCTCGCCGCTCTGCTGGAGTTCGAGGTGCACAACCTCTGGCCCGTTCCCGCCACACAAAACTGAACACGCAAACCTGACGATCCCATGAGCGACCTGCCCCATCACCTCCAGGCCCTGGCTCACCTGCCGGAAGACGCCCTTCCCTGGTGGCTGGCGGGCCATGCCGGGTGGCATGAAAAGGCGCTGGTCATCGTCTGCCGCGACGATACCCACATGGAAGCCCTGCGCCAGCAGATCGGCTTTTTCCTGCCCAATCGCGACCTGCTTCGCTTCCCCGCATGGGATGCCCAGCCCTATGACCGCGTCTCGCCGAATCGCGACATCGCCGCCCGCCGCACCCAGGCGCTCTGCCAGCTTGCCGCAGATAACGACCACGTCATTCTGCTCACCACCGCCAACGCCCTGCTTCAACGCGTGCCGCCCCGCAGCCTCATGGGCAGCCTCCACGCCCACATCGCCGTCGGCAAAACACTCGACCGCGACGCCCTCGCCGCCAGCCTCATCCAGCAGGGCTACCGCCGCCAGTCCAAGGCCATGGAACCCGGTGAATTCGCCCTGCGCGGAAGCATCATGGATATTTTCCCCGCCAACGAAGGCGCCGACGGTTACCCCGTCCGCATCGACTCCTTCGGCGATGAGGTGGAATCCATCCTCCGCTTCGACCCGCTCACCCAGACGCGTCAGGAATCGCTCACCGAGCTTACCCTCTGTCCCGCCAGTGAAGTGCTGCTGAGCGAGGAGAACATCGCCCGCTTCCGCACCCAGTTCCGCACCCATTTCGGCGCAGGCCTCAACCATCCGCTCTATCAGGCCGTCAGCGAAGGCCAGACGCCCCACGGCTACGAGCATTGGCTGCCGCTTTTTTACGAGCGCATGGAATCCATCCTCGACTACCTCCCCCCCGGCACCCCCATCATCTTCGACCATCTTGCATTGGATGCCTGCGACGAACGCTGGACCGCCATCGAGGACCACTACAAAGCCCGCATCGAATTCGACCAGAACCCCAAACTCAGCGGCGGCCTCCCCGCCTATCACCCTCTGCCGCCGGATGCGCTTTACCTTACCCGCGCCGACCTGGCGCTGACGCTCGAACACTCGCCATCGCTGGCCGCCAGCACCCAAAGCGCACCCCGCTGGCCCGCCGACATACCGCATGAGAAAAGCACCCTCGAAAGCGGCGCCAAACCCAACATCCAGATTGCTGGGTGGAAAGCCGAAGCCATCAAGCAAGGCCAGCACTCCCTGCCCGAGCAGATGCGCCACGTCATCGCCCAATTACAGAAAGACAAGCAGCGCGTCCTGATCGCCGCCAGCACCGCCGGAAGCGTGGAACGCATCCGCCAGATGCTATCCCACAATATTTCTGGGGGCGAACTCCACCTCGTCCAAATCACCAACTGGGCCGACCGCACCAACCTCAGCGGCAAGGCCGTCGGCCTGGCCGTCGCCCCGCTGGCGCAAGGCTTGACCGTCGAGGGCTTCACCCTCGTCACCGAGCCCGAACTCCTCGGCGAACGCATCGTCCGCGCCAGCAAAAAACGCAAATCCGCTGCCGTGTTCATGCAGGAGGCCCAGTCCCTTCAGGATGGCGAACTCGTCGTCCACAAAGATCACGGCATCGGCCGTTTCGTCGGTCTCGAAACCGTGCAGGCAGGCGGCGCCCCGCATGATTGCCTTAAAATCATGTATGATGGCGGCGACCGCCTTTTCGTTCCCGTTGAAAACAGCGAGATCATCAGCCGCTACGGCAGCGGCGACGAGGAAGTGAAGCTCGACAAGCTCGGCGCCGCCAGTTGGCAAAGCCGCAAGGCCAAACTGAAAGAGCGCATGAAAATGGCCGCCGAGGAACTCCTCGCCACCGCCGCCAAACGCGCCCTCGCCCGCGCCGCCAGCCTCAGCGCGCCCGACGGCGCCTACGAGGAATTCTGCGCCCGCTTCCCCTACATGGAAACTGACGACCAGATGCGCGCCATCGAAGAATCGCTCGAAGACCTCCATCAGGAAAAACCGATGGACCGCCTCATCTGCGGCGATGTGGGCTTCGGCAAAACCGAGGTCGCCTTACGCGCCGCCTTCATCGCCGCTTTCGACCATACGAGCGAGCGGTTGCGTGAAACGCAGAGCGAGCCGCAAGAAAGTTTCGGCGAGCCGCGCCGCCAGGTCGCCCTCATCTGCCCCACCACCTTGCTCGCCCGTCAGCACTACAAAACCTTCACCGAGCGCTTTAAAGACCTTCCCTTCACCATCCGCCAGCTCTCGCGCATGGTCTCCACCGCCGAAGCCAAAGAAACGAAAGAACTGCTGGAAGAAGGCCTCGTCGATATCGTCATCGGCACCCACGCCCTGCTGGCCGACAGCGTGAAGTTCAAAAACCTCGGCCTCCTCATTATCGACGAGGAACAGAATTTCGGCGTCGCCCAAAAAGAGAAGCTGAAATCCCTGAAGGACAATGTCCACGTCCTCACCCTTTCCGCCACCCCCATCCCGCGCACGCTGCAATTATCGCTCGCAGGCATCAAGGAGCTCAGCCTCATCACCACCCCTCCGGTCGATCGCCTCGCCGTCCGTACCTTCGTCATGCCATATGATCCCATGATGATCCGCGAGGCCATCCTGCGCGAGCACATGCGAAACGGCAAAATCTTCTACGTATGTCCCCGCATTCAGGATCTCGACGACGTCGCCGCCCGCCTCCGTGCATTGGTGCCCGAAATCCGCATGGGCATCGCCCACGGCCAGCTCGCCCCCGGCGCGCTGGATAAACTGATGAACGACTTCTACGACGGAAAATTCGAAGTCCTCCTCTCCACCAACATCGTCGAATCCGGCCTCGACATCCCAAGCGCCAACACCCTCATCGTCCACAAGGCACACCTGTTCGGCCTCTCGCAGCTCTACCAGTTGCGTGGCCGCGTCGGCCGCGGCAAGCTTCGCGCCTATGCCTATTTCACCCTGCCGCACGGCATCAACCTCAGTCGCAACGCCACTAAGCGCCTCGAGGTCATGCAAACGCTCGACACCCTCGGCGCGGGCTTCACCATCGCCAGCCACGACATGGACATCCGCGGCTTCGGCAACATCCTCGGCGACGAACAAACCGGCCATATCAAGGAAGTCGGCATGGAACTCTACCAGCACATGCTGGAAGAAGCCGTAGAAGCCGCCCGCCGCCACAAACGCCCCGACGAGCTAATGACCGACGACACCGGCGACTGGAGCCCGCAACTAAGCCTAGGCATGGCCGTTATGATCCCCGAAAATTACATCGAGGACATCAACCTCCGCCTAGGCATCTACCGCCGCGCCGCCACCCTGCAGCAGGAGGAGGACATCCTCCACTTCATCGAGGAAATGACCGACCGCTTCGGCCCCATGCCCGAGGAAATGCAAAACCTCCTGAACATCGTCCGCCTGAAACAGATCTGCAAACAAGCCGGCATCGACAAAGTAGACGCCGGCCCCAAAGGCGCCGTCGTCAGCTTCCGCAACAACCTATTCAGCAACCCCGCCTCCCTGGTGGAATTCATCGGCAAGCACCCCCAATCCGTTAAACTCCGCGCCGACCACAAACTCGTCATCATGCGCGAATGGCGCGACGACAAACACAAGCTCAACAGCATCCAGCAATCCCTAAAAGACATCGCCTCTCTGGCAAATGTCGCACCGCAGAAATTGGCTTCTTAATCCTCGTCATTCCAGCGAAGGCAAAATCCAGCAGGCTTTATTCTGCTATGGTGATTTATTATCCACAAAGCCAGCCACTAAATTCTGGCTATACGTTGTTATGATTTTCCAATAGGGCAATAGCTTTACAGAGAACTTTATTTCTAGCCATAAATTATTAGGCTGGGCTATGTTCATTTCACATCTGTGCATATACCTCTCGTCACACTCAATGCTCACGTAATCATACAAAGTGTTATTGCTTTCCAGTATATAAGTTGATTTATTCCACTTATCTTTAAAATGCTGCAATCCATATATATCATCAAATTTTCTACCAAACCGCACATCTTTGGTGATTTCTTTCATTCCATTTATTTCCTTATAATAGTAAGGATTTACATAGGTTTTTATGAGATCTGATTCTCTGATAATTATTCCTAGATATATAACATCATCCAAAATTGAGCTATTTTCCTTGGCAAGTTGAGCGGCCGGAATCATGGACGGCTTCAACACAAGACGTACATCTTCTTTCTCCAATGGAAAGGAAAGCTTCTGCTCCTTCTCATCCTGATTTAATCGAAAGAGCTCTTTAGGAATAAAAAGATCAATCGACTTCCCTCGCTTATTGCCAAACGCACCATGCCCCACCACCTCATAAAGCCTTACGGGTACTTTCGCGGGCAACGTCTCTTCCGAAGAAACAAATGTTTCCTGCCCCTTATAGAATCCATCAATCTTTGCAATCGTCCAGTCACGAACCTTTTCCCACTCGGGCAACAAATCCGGTGACACATACATGATGGCCTGAAGGCCTTTGTGATAAAGCCGGTAGATGCATTTGGTGGTGTTAGGCCGGTCGGGGCATTCTATCAGCACATCTTCATTTGCTGTGGCGCCCTGCTTGTAATAAAGATGGGTGGGGGTGGCGCGATCTTTCGACTGAAAACTCAGCAGTCCATATTGATCAATGGCAAATGGCGGGTAGCTGCTTTTTTCCCCCTGCGTCAGGTGCAGCAGCATTTTCTTTACACCATTCTCGCTGCGTTGGCTTAAATTCAACTGAATGAGGCTGTGCGTTCCTACCTTGTCTTCCTGCGCGAAAAGCAAAGGGTTGAGCAAGGCCTGCGGGTTAAACAACCACGAACGTCCAGATGGATAATGCATCATCAGTGGCACACCATCCACACGCATCCCATCACGGATGTCGCTGATAATCCGATTCGGCAGAAAAAACGGGGTGCCCGCATTCAGATAACTGCTGGGGACTTGGAGAATGATATCCTGCTTATTCCCTGCCGATGTGCCTTTGAGATGAACAGTGACGTCGTGATTAAAATGAATAAGCGCCCAAACGGCAACAATCAGGCATATACCCAAAACAACCAAACGTTTTTTCTTCACCGCATTCTCCAAGGAAGAACCACCATCATCTATTATGGTAGCAGATTTGATTGATTACTAACCATTTTAAAGCACATCACGGCACCCACGGCCTCTTCACCCGCCCATCCCGCGCATATTCCGCCACCAGCTTCCCATTCACGATGGATATCGCGAGCGGCCCCCGCTGCTGAAACACCGCATCATTCACCCGCAGCACCCTGTCACCACACTGCATATCCACCCCACTCCGCAGCAGGATAAACCTCTTCGCATCCTCCCTCGCCCAATCACACGCATCCCCCAAGGCAATCGGGTCTTTCACCTCATCCAGCTCATAGCCATCCGGCAACAGATACACGCACCCTTCACGATCACACCGCCGCAGCGGCTCAATCCGCGCCAGCACCACTTCATCCTTGCACACATCATATTTCGGTGGGGCTTTCGGCTTGCTGTCCTTGCGCGGCTTACGTGGCTTCCTCGGCTTCCCACTCTTCGTCTTTTTCTCCGGCAAAATATCCTTGAACTTCTGCGGGCACAGATACTCCCACTCCGCAATGGCAAGCCTCTCCTTCCACCGCTTCACGATGAAATTCCCCTCGCGCGTGCGCCCATCCAGCCACCAGTGCCCTTCCACATCCTGCATGGCTAAATAGGTCGGCGTCACCAGCACAACCGGTTCCGGTTTCTGCTCCGCATGCGTCGCCTGCCACGCCCCCCAGCCAACAGCAACCATCGCCATCGCCAGCCCGAACCGTGGCCGGAACATCGCCACCACCGCCCCAAGCGAAAGCACCACCACAGGCCATGCATCAATCGCCGGAATCTCCCACAACCACCCCAGCCTGCCATTGCACCACTCGGCGATATCCAGCATCCATCGCAGCCCCCACCCCATCGCCAGCAGCGGGT
Organism: bacterium; assembly: GCA_016124905.1. Taxonomy (NCBI): domain Bacteria; species bacterium. The sequence goes on along the minus strand of WGMV01000030.1, from coordinate 17,026 downwards.
ATTTCGCCAGCCCAAGCGGCATCAGCAGCAAAGCCAGCATCCCGAACGGCATGATCCACACACTCGCCAGCGGTACCACCGCCATGTTCGCCACCAGCCCCGTAAAACTCACCGAATGGAAATGGTACAATGTGAACGGCGCCGTCGCCAAACCCGCCGCCAGCGATGCCGCCGCAATCCCCACCACATCGCGCCCGATCTTCGCCATCACCCGTACGAGCGCTGGGATATTCCTCGCCCCCGGCTCCACCAAAACCTTCGGCTGCCAAAAGTGATACAGCACCAGCAGCGCCCACACGGCGGCGAATGACATCTGAAAACCCGCCGTCAACAACGCCGCCGGGTTGACGACAAGCAGCACCACCGCCGCCAGCGCCAGCAGCCGCATCGGGTTCACCTCCCGCCCCACCATGATGGCCACCATTACCACCGCGATCATGATCCACGATCGCACCGCCGAAACCGGCATGCCCGAAAGCAGCAGATACCCCGTCACCAGCACCAGCGACAAGAACGCCGCGACGGATTTCAACGGCCAATGCCGTGCACACCACGGAATCAACGCCAGCAACCGCCGCAGCGCTACCATCGCGATCCCCGCCACCAGCGCCATATGAAACCCCGAAATCGCAATGATATGCGCCAGCCCCGCCTGCCGCAGCGGGTCATACACCTCCCGCTTCATCGCCGAATTCTGCCCCAGCATCATCGCCTGCCCGATGCCTGCCATATCCGGCGGCAACGCCTCCGCCATCTCATCCCCCGCCGCCACGCGCAGTTTTTCAAAAAATTCGCGTATCGCGCCACCCCCCTCACCCCATCCCTCTCCCACATGGACAGAGAGAGTTCGGCCCGTATGTGTTGCACTGGTAGAAGATGAAGCAACGGTCGCTCTCTCTCCCCTTGCAGGAGAAGGCTGAGATGAGGGGGATGGTGAAAGCGAGCTGACCAGCCGCGGCTTCCCCGTAATGAACCCCGTCCCGCCGATCCCATCCAGATACAGCACCCGCGCCGGGTCATATTCCCCCGGCAGGATCGGCGCATAAAGCGGCTGCAGCTGCGCCCGCGTCTCGATCCTGTCGCCCAGCTCCACCAGCGGCATTTCCATGAAGCTGGAAAGCCTCACCTTGCGCGGCGCCTTCATGCCCGCGGGTTTCAGGATCATCACATCCTCCAGCACCACCCGCACGCCCTTCTCGCGCGGCTCCATCACCGCCACCCGTCCTTGAACGATGGCATCCTCAATCGTGTAACGAATCAGCGGCGTATAGGCCTGCTCCACCTGCCACCATGCCGCCGAAAACCCCAGTGAGGCCAGCGCCAGCATCAACCCCATCCATGCAGGCCGCTGCCGCCAGCACTCAACCGCTCCCGCCACCAGCCCCAGCAACGCCAGCACCAGCCCGCACCACACGGGCGGCGTGGCATAAGGCGCATGATACAGCATCACCCCCGCCCCCAGCGCCACCGGCCAGGCCAACAGGGGAGGATTCAGCGCAAAACGGGCACTATCCATGTAAATTCATCTTGGTGGAGGCAAGGTTATGGCGTAAGGACAAAGCAATGGATTTATATTGGATTTTATCATGACTGTCGTCACCCGTTTTGCCCCATCGCCCACCGGCTTCCTCCATATCGGCGGCGCGCGCACGGCCTTGTTCAACTGGCTCTTCGCCCGGCACAACGGCGGCAAATTCCTGCTGCGTATCGAGGATACCGACCGCGCCCGCTCCACGGATGCCGCCATCGCCGCCATCCTCGACGGCATGAAATGGCTGGAACTCGATTGGGACGGCGAGGAGACCTACCAGTTCGCCCGCGCCTCCCGCCATGCCGAAGTCGCGCATGAGATGGTGAAAAACAGCACCGCCTACCTCTGCTACACCCCGCAGGAGGAAATCAACGCCCTGCGCGAGCAGGCAATGGCCAAAGGCGAAAGCTTCCGCTTCGAAAGCCCCTGGCGCGACAGCACCAACATGACCCCCGCCAACACCCCGCCCGTGGTGCGCCTCAAAGCCCCCCGCACCGGCACCACCCATGTCAGCGATCAGGTTCAGGGCGAAATCGATTTCCCCAACAGCGACCTCGACGACATGGTGCTGCTGCGCGCCGACGGCACCCCCACCTACATGCTCGCCGTGGTGGTGGACGATCATGACATGGGCGTCACCCACATCATTCGTGGCGACGACCACCTCACCAATGCCGGCCGCCAGACGCTCATCTACAAAGCGATGGGCTGGAACGTCCCCGTCTTCGCCCACCTCCCCCTCATCCACGGGCCAGATGGTGCCAAACTCTCCAAACGCCACGGTGCTTTGGGCGTGGATGCCTACCGCGACATGGGATATTTGCCCGAAGCCATCCGCAACTACCTCCTCCGCCTTGGCTGGAGCCACGGCGACGACGAAATCATCTCCACCAAACAGGCCATCGACTGGTTCAACCTCGAGCATGTCGGCCAGTCCCCCTCGCGCATGGATTTCGTGAAGCTGGAAAACCTCAACCACCATTACCTGCAACAAGCAGATAACGCCCACCTGCTCGCCCTCATCCTGCCGATGCTCGAAAAATCCCTCGGCCATGATCTGGACGCGCCCGCCCGCCTTCGCGTGGAAAAAGGCCTCACTAGCCTGAAACCCCGCGCCAAAACCATCGTCCAACTGGCCGAAGCCGCCGCCTTCTACGCCCGCAGCAAAACCCTGCCGATGGATCCCAAAGCGCAGGAAATCCTCACCCAGCACCAGGCCAATATCGAAGCCGCCGCAAACGCCTTCGACAAACTCAGTGGCACCTGGGACGCAGCTACGTTAGAGGCCGCCGTCAAACAACTCGTGACCGACCTGAACGTCCCCTTCAAGGATGTAGGCATGCCGCTCCGCGCAGCCCTCGCAGGCACCACCAACGCCCCCGGCATCGGCGACATCATGGCCGCCCTCGGCCACGATGAAACCATGGCCCGCCTTTATGCCGCCGCAAAAATGAAAAAAGCCGCTTAGACGGCAGGCTCACGTCCCCAGTCCGTCATGTCCGGGTCCTGCAATTCCAGCAGCGCCTCAAACGCATCGCTGCCTTGCGATTCCACGAATGCCCACTCCGCGCCGGTAATCGCCACCAGCCACAAATAAAGCGCGGGCGGGTCCGCCTTCACATCCACGGCCAGTTCTTCGTCGAAATAAAGCGGCGGCGCCACATACCAGGCTTCCATCGCACCGCCGTCAAACACGGCATTGGACGCATCCAGCACAAAACCATAAGGCAATGCCTCGTCATTGCCATAAAGCAGCTTCGCCAGCCGCGCCAGTTCGGCCGCGCACGCATCGCGCTTGGCATCCGGGCAGGTGATCATCAACAGTTGCTGGCACGGCCTGCCATCGGCAAACTCCAGCTCAACGGCACTGCCTGCAAAGGCAAGCAGCGTCGTATATTCTTCAAACGGATTATGGTCATAGGCAGCCAGCCACACATCCTCACCGGCTTCCCATATGCGGTCCGGCTCCCCCAGGTAACGTTTTGCATGTGCAGGCAGCGGGGCAATGTTATTTGACGGTTCTGGCGACACGGTGGTTGCTCTCGTAAATGCTTTCCATAGCTAACATAATATCATGCGGTAACATACTATCATTTGGAGCAAGGGAATGCCTTTCGTTGATCGCCTGTATCTCCAGCTCCCGCCGCACATGGGCGGATTCGATATATTGCTGCAGCATCTCGGGCTGCATACGCCCGGATGAAGGCACAAAATAGCGCCAGGTGTTCCATTCCACATCTCCCGCCTTGCGGTCTTCGCGCACCCGTTCATGGCATGAGCCGTCCATCGCATTCGCCGCGCCTTCAGCAAGGCTGATGAAATCCTTCATGTGGTAAAGATCGGTCAGGCGTTTACGAAACTTGAAGTCGATCACCCGGCTGAGATCGTAAAACGTCATGCCCGATGTCGGAATGGTATCGACGGGGTCTTCCTCTACTTGGTCGGCGGCAGCGGCCTTCTGGTTTCGCAGCAGCACATCCGGGTGGATGCGCGTGCCCATGGCATGCCAGCTCATGCCCGCATGCACGCCATCCAGGAAAATATCCATGCCGCTGAAACTCGCGCTGTATTGCGGGTGCCCCTTATAGAACGGCCCGGCGTAAGGATCCTCCATGGCCGCGATATTGCCGACATAATCGATGTAATCGATATTCTGCGTGGCATGTTTGCCGAGCAGGCGCTTTGCCAGCGGCATCAGCAACTGCTCCTGGAATGCCGCATCCTTCAATGCATCCGGCACATGATACACGGCATGGCCGTCATACATCCAGCGATAACGGTATTCATCCTCCGGCATCGCCGCGGCACTCACCGCTTCCTTGGCAAGTGAAATAGCGGCTTTACGTTCCCTGTTATCCGCCACCGGCAGTCGCTTGCGGTAAAACTCGGGCGCATCGTCATCCGCAAGCTGTCGCAGATAATAGCCAACCAATGCCCCCATGCCGAAAATCTCGGCCTCGCCCTTGTAATAGTCCCGCAGCGATGCCCAGTCCGTATCGATATCCAACCCGTAATACTGCATGTTGGCGGCCGCGGCGTGATGGTCGAAATTCATCTCCGGCAGCCAGGGATGACCTCCGCCATTTTGCAACGGATGGATATCCTTGTACTCATCATACTCCAGCTCGCTCACATGTTTGCCGAGTTCGCGCGCTCGCTGTTTCAGCGCGCGCTCCACCACCCGCTCGGGCAGCATGTGTTTGATCTCGTCCCAGGCAGGCTGGCCCAGCGGCAAATCCTTGTGGGTAGCGAAATATTCGCGTAGCCGCACCCAGTTTTCCATGATCTGCTTATGCAGCGGATGGCTCTTATCAAACATGGCATCCGGGTAGATATAGGGTGTATTAGGATCGTAATGATTCTGCTTCAGGTCCGGCTGCGCGCTTTTCACCGCACACAGCAGAAAGCGGCTGTCCGGGTCGGCATTGGTGCGATAAAATGTCGGGTCTTCGAACGCCCTTTCCAGCACGGCCGCGCGAAAACCCTTTCGCCATGCCGGACGGCGGTGATTGTCGAACCTGATCTGCGTTTCCTCATCGCCATTGCCCGCTTTCACGCTGCTGGCGCGAGGCATCATGCGCTTGAACCCCTTATGCACGGCATAACGGGTGAGATAGAGCAGATCATCGGGGCGGATGCGGTTTTCCTTCCCCTTGGTCATCCGCCATTCCAGCAGGGCATCCACCGGGTGCAGCCCGTGCACATGGTCGCCGTTAGGGTCGGCGATGCGAATAGGGTGCATGAAATATTCGCCCCCGAAATAATGCCGCTTCTTTTTTCCGTCCCCTTCCTTGCTGAAATAATCATCCAGCTTCTCGATCGCTTTTTTGGAAAGCTTCAAATCGCCAAGTTCGGGAGAATTCGGATTATAGCCCATGATTTCTCTATTTTCCGGCCCAGTGTTTCGGGGTATATTGGTATAAACGTTAATCAGAATTATTAAAGTTAATTATTTTATGTCGATTCTTCCACTGGTTACCTACCCTGATCCCAGGCTGAAATTCATTTCCGAGCCGGTCACCACCTTTAACGATGAGCTCAAGCAATTCGTCAAAGACCTGTACGACACCATGTACAAGGAAGGCGGCATCGGCCTTGCCGCTGTGCAGGTGGGCCGCCTTCAGCGCATCCTGGTGCTGGATATCGAGCAGGATGAACGCGGCACCCCGGTGAAACCCATGGTCTTCATCAACCCTGAAATCACGTGGGAATCCGAAGCTTTCCAGACCTATAAGGAAGGCTGCCTCTCCTTCCCCGGCCAATATGCCGATGTCGATCGTCCCGATGAAATCAAACTCACCTACCAGACGGAAACCGGTGAGAAGAAGGAGATGCACGCCACCGGCCTCATGGCCATCTGCCTTCAGCATGAGCTGGACCACCTGAACGGCATCACCTTCACCGATCATTTGTCGCGAATGAAGCGTGACATGATCCACCGCAAACTGCTAAAGGAAAAACGCCTCACCGAAGTGTAGGATATGGAGCGTAGCGACTGGCCCGTCCATGCGGAGCATGGCACACCTAAAGGGCCCGCGCGCTAAGGCGCGCGTATCCTTGCCATAGGCAAGGCAACACAAAAACAAAAAATTAACAGCCTTGAGGCTGGTAATTTTAGGATTATTCTAAGCTTTAGCGGTTATCTTCAGTTTCATGAACAATATCAAGCCAATGCGCATCATCTTCATGGGCAGCCCCGCCTTTGCCTTGCCCACGCTCAAGGCGCTTCAGGGGGCCGGCCATGAGATCGTGGCCGTTTACACCCAGCCTCCCCGCCCGGCCAACCGTGGCCAGAAGGTCACCCCCTGCGCCGTGCATGAATATGCCGAAAGCCAGGGCCTGACGGTTATTACCCCCGAAAGCCTGAAAGGCGATGCCACGCAAAAAACCCTTGCCGCCTTCAAAGCCGATATCGGCGTGGTCGTGGCTTACGGCCTCATCCTGCCCAAAGCCGTGCTGGAAATGACCAAACACGGGTTCCTGAATCTTCACCCCTCCCTGCTGCCCCGCTGGCGCGGCGCCGCCCCCATCCAGCGCCCCCTGCTGGAAGGCGACGCAGAGACCGCCGCCACCATCATGCAAATGGACGAAGGCTGCGACACGGGCGACATCCTGCTCTACAAAAAAATCCCTATCAGCAATCAGGACACCACCGCCAGCCTGCAGGACACCCTCGGCGCGCTGGGGGCGGAACTGATGGTTGCCGCGCTGGTTGGCCTTCAGCACAAGCTGCTCAAGCCCATCAAGCAGGACAACAAACTGGCCACCTATGCCGCCAAGCTGGAAAAGGAAGACGGCAAAATCGAGTGGAAATCCATGCCCGCCGTGCATATCGAACGCATGGTGCGCGCCCTCAACCCCTGGCCGGGCGTCCATTTCACCTATGGCGGCGAGAACATCAAAATCCTCAAGGCCCGTGCGCTGGACACAGCCTACCGCATCAAACCCGGCGAAGCCCTGACGGACAAGGACGTCACCGGCGGAGAAACCTTCTGCATCGGCACGCGCGACGGCATGCTCTGCATCGACGAAATTCAGCGTCCCAGCCGTAAACCGACGGATGCCGAAACATTCCTGCGCAGCCTGACCATTCCCGAAGGCACGATTTTCGGCTAAACAGTTTCCACCCTCTCCCTGAACGGGAGAGAGCCGGAATGATGAGTAAACGCAGTGAACTTAGCGTTCCGGGGTGAGGGTGACAGCCTCAACCACCATGAGACAACAGCCGGACCACTCCCCCGCATGACCCGTTACAAAATCACCATTCAATATGACGGCGCCGACTTCCAGGGCTGGCAGCGCCTGCCCGGCATCCCGAGCGTGCAGGAAGCGCTGGAAAACGCCGTCTTCAAATTCTGCGGCGAGGAGACCGAAGTCTATGGTGCCGGGCGCACCGATGCAGGCGTGCACGCGCTCGGCATGGTGGCGCATGTGGATATCGACAAGGCCGTCGATCCCTTCCGCCTGATGGAAGCCGTGAATTTCCATCTCAAACCATTGCCCGTCTGCATTCTTTCCGCCGAACCCGCGCCGGATGGCTTCCATGCCCGCTTCTCCTGCATCGAGCGTGCCTATGAATACCACATCTACAACCGCCGCCCCCGCCCCGTTATCGGCGAGCGCTACTACTGGCACCTGGCAGGCCCACTGGATGCCGAAGCCATGCAGCAGGCCGCCCACCACCTTATCGGCCATCACGATTTCACCAGCTTCCGCTCCACCGAATGCACCGCCAAAAGCCCGATGAAAACACTGGACGAGCTCAGCGTGAGACAACAGGGCGACATCATCACCATCACCGCCCGCTCGCGTTCCTTCCTCCACAATCAGGTCCGCATCATGGCCGGCACACTAGCCGAGGTCGGCCTCGGCAAACGCCAGCCGTCCGACATGCCCTCCATCCTCACCGCCAAAAACCGCTCCGCCGCCGGGCAGACGGCTCCGCCGGACGGCCTGTTTTTCACCAGGGCGCGCTATGAGAAGAGTTCATGAAATTATTAAGGATCGACAATTTTTTTAAACTGTATTTTTGGTCTATCATCACAGGCCTGCTGGCCTATGGCTTACTGTACAATGAATCTAAAATAGGCTGTCTCTATTTATCTGGGCGCTTTCCAGCAAGAGGCGCAAGCGTATTATTGGCACCAATAACATGGGTAATTTTTACGAAGACAGCAAAAAAGCATACCCCTTCCATCACGGGTGAACTGCCATTTCTATTTTACCTATTGATCGCAATAGCAACCTTTGGCTGGATGGCTTGCATAGCCTTAGAAAGCCAAATTATTGTCGCCGCGTATCCTGAAACATGCAGGTATTATACTCGTAAAATACACAGTGATTAATTAGCGGCAAATGGCCACCAGCGATACGCCAACCGGCAACGGCAAATAACGCCGTATCCAAAACCGCTCACTGGCAAACAGCTTCAACAGCACCTCATTCAACCATTCCGGGGGCATCGCATCGTCGGGCGCATCCTTGCCCAGCCACTTTTTTACTAAGCGGACCCCCGCAATAAGCGGGAAAAGCATAAAATTATAATATGAAATATATTCAACAGAATACTCAGCATTTCTCATCTTGCCAGCCAGCTCTTGAAGCCGATAACGTCGTTTATGATGATGCGCCACATCATGCGCCCCCCAAAGCCACGGAAAAGCGGGCACGACCAACAGCAAATAACCATCATTTTTTAGAAGCTTGCGGATGTTATTCAAGGAATCACCATCATTATCCACATGCTCAAGAACATCAAATAAGCATATCAGATCAAATGATTTTTCAGCAAAAGCAAGCCCGTCCGGCAACCTACCATCCACAAGCTCCACTCCCGGCGCCTGAATCAACGCTCGCGCCCCATCATCCGGCTCCACGCCGGTGACATCGCCAAACTCCTGCAACATGGCCAGGTTAGCGCCCGTTCCGCATCCTATTTCGAGAATGGAAGCACCTTCTGGCAAATCAAGCCCCTGAATCAGGCTGCGCATGATGCACCTGCGCCCCTCAAACCACCAGTGATGCGCCTGCAGCTCCGCCATGCGGCGGATGGCGCTAGGCTCCATCGCCTACACCCCAGGACTGGCGGATGATGAAATTCGGCCGCCGCTTGGCTTCCATGTAAAGCCGTCCCAGATATTCACCCATAATGCCAAAGCCAAGCAATTGCAGCCCGCCCAGAAACAGCATCACCACCATCAGCGATGCATAGCCCGGCACCTCCGCCCCATGCAGCATGGTGCGCGCAATTAGCCACAGCGCATAGAGAAACGCTACAAAAGCGATCCCCCCGCCGATATAGGACCAGATGCGCAGCGGCAAGGTGCTGAAGGAGGTGATGCCATCCAGCGCCAGACGCCACAAACGGCGCAGCCTGAAGCTGCTTTTGCCCAGCGAGCGTGCCGGGCGCACATAGCTCACCCCGGTCTGCCTGAAGCCGACCCAGGCGAACAGCCCCTTCATGAACCGGTTATTCTCCGGCATGCGGTTGATCACATCCACCACCTTGCGGTCCAGCAGGCGGTAATCCCCGGTATCCGCCGGCACGTCGATCTCCGCCAGGCGATCAAAAATACGGTAGAAGCCGAATGCCGTAATGCGCTTCAGCACCCCTTCCTGACGGCGAGAACGCACGCCATACACCACCTCATAGCCCTCGCGCCATTTGGCCACAAAATCGGCGATAAGCTCCGGCGGGTCCTGCAAATCCACATCAATCGGCACCACCGCCTGCCCACGCGCCAGGTGCAAACCCGCGCTCAGCGCTTGTTCCTTGCCGAAGTTACGGCTCAAATCCACCACCTTGATGGCCGGGTTGCGGTGCCGATGGCGCAGCAATTCATTCAAGCTGTCATCCAGGCTGCCGTCATTGACGCACACAATCTCGTAGGAACGCACCTCCAGCTTGCGCAGCACCGCTTCCACCCGGTCAAAAAACACATCCAGCCCATCGCTCTCATTAAAAACGGGCACTACGATCGAAAGCTCCACATGGCTGGAAGGAAGGGGCGGCAATGCGCGTTCGGCCATGGCGACAATCATCCTGACAGGGGCAAAATAAAAGGGCTTTGCCCTTTATAAAGGCAAAGCCCGCTTATCCAAACAATTTTACTAAAATTGTTTTTATTTTTAAATTACGCAGCTTTTTTCTTGGCTTCCAAGGCTTTCTTAACGCGACGCTTCAGCTTTTTGGCTTCTTCCGTCAGCTTGTCATTGGCGGTCGTCAGCAGAAAGTTATCCAGGCCGTCATTATGCTCAACGGTGCGCAGAGCAGCCGGGGTCACGCGAATGCGAACGCTATGGCCGAGGGCTTCGCTCACCAGCGTGGCGACCTGCAGGTTCGGCAGGTAACGCCGGCGCGTTTTGTTGTTGGCGTGGGAAACATTGTTCCCGCTCATCACGGTTTTGCCGGTCAGGGTGCATTCACGGGTCATGACAAAATACTCAAAATCTGGTTAGGCCAAAACTGGTCAAGGTCGGGTTACATAGGCGTTACAGGCCCAAAGGTCAAGCAGTTTTCGCCAATTCGGCGATAGCCCTGCTATCCAGTCTCTGCACCGTCCATTCACTCATCGGTTCGGCCTTGATGCTCTCATAAAAGCGGATGGCCGGCTCATTCCAGTCCAGCACCCACCATTCCATGCGCCCGCAGCCCTGTCTCTCGGCCTCGCGGGCCAAATCCACGAACATGGCCTTGCCGATGCCCTTGCCCCGCATAGCGGGCACCACATAGACATCTTCGATATAAAGCCCATGCCTGCACAGAAAGGTCGAATAATTGAAGAAATAGAGCGCAAACCCCACTGGCTCACCGCTCCATTCCGCAATCCTGGCAAACACCTTGGGCTGCGCGCAGAACAGGTGCCCCGCCAGTTCAGCTTCATTTCCCACCACCTCATGCGCCAGCTGTTCATATTCCGCCAGCTCGCGGATGAACCGCAGGATAATGCCTTCATCGCCATCAACGGCGGGCCGTATGGTCAGCGTCATTGCCCCGCCGCCTTGCCACTGTTCTTGAGGATTTCCGCCAGCCCGGCGAATCCCTGCTCAAGGCTGAGCGGCACATCCTTGTCCTGGTTCAAAAACTGCTGGAACAGCGGGTAATAATAAATCGCCTCATCCACATTCGGGTCGCTGCCCTTGCGGTAAGCCCCCAGGCGGATCAGATCCGCCATGTCTTCGTATATCGACATCAGCTGCCGAGCTTTCTGGATCATCTGCGTCTCATGCGGCTGGTTGCAGTCCGGCATGGTACGGGATACGCTTCGCAGCACATTCACCGCCGGGAAGCGCCCCCGCTCGGCAATGGCCCGCTCCAGCACGATATGCCCGTCCAGAATACCGCGCACCGCATCCGAAATCGGCTCGTTCTGGTCGTCCCCTTCCACCAGAACGGAGAACAGTCCGGTAATCATCCCATCTCCAGTCCCCGGCCCGGCCCGCTCCAGCAGGCGCGGCAGCTCGGCAAACACGGTCGGCGTATAGCCCTTGGTCGTCGGCGGTTCCTTGGCGGAAAGACCGATCTCGCGCAGCGCCATGGCAAAGCGCGTCACGCTGTCCATCAAGCACAGCACCTGCTTGCCCTGATCGCGGAAATATTCCGCCACCGCCAATGTCAGATAGGCCGCCTGCTTACGCATCAGGGCGGATTCGTCCGACGTCGCCACAATCACCACCGATTTCTTCAGCCCTTCCTCACCCAGATATTCCTGGATGAATTCCTGCACCTCGCGCCCGCGTTCCCCGATCAGGCCGATCACGTTCACATCATGGTCCGAAAACCGCGCCAGCATGGATAGCAGCGTCGATTTCCCCACGCCCGACCCCGCAAAAATCCCCATCCTCTGCCCCCGGCAGCAGGTCAGGAACACATTCATCACCGTCACGCCCAAATCAATCCGCCGCCCCACACGCTTGCGCCGGTGCGCCGGTGGCGGCGCGGCGCGAAGTTTATACGGCACCGCCCCTTCGTTGATCGGCCCCATATCGTCAATCGGCTCGCCAAACGCGTTCAGCACGCGCCCCAGCCAGTTTTCATGCGGGTGCGCCACGCTGCTTGTCTGGTCGATCACCACCTCGCAGCCGGTGCCGATGCCCTGAATATCGGAAAAGGGCATGAGCAGATTATGCCCGTTATCCACCCCTACCACCTCGGCCATCACCTTCTCGCCGCCCCGGCCGAAAATCTTCACGCGCGAGCCAACGGCCAAAAACGGGTCCAGCCCCACGCATTCCAGCATCAACCCTTTGACGGAGCGAATCCTCCCCGCATAGCGCGCATCCGTCACGCCCTGAATATCGCTGATAAGACCGTCAATGATTTTGCTGTCGGACATGCTGCATATTGTAGCAGCTTCAGAGGATTTTTCCCTAGCAATTATTGCTGCCCTCAGCGCCCATATCCCAAGGCGGAATCAAACCCCGCCATGCCAGGCACGGCGGCACTCACCGCCTGTGCCCATGCGCGGGCGAACTCGTCAGCCGCATCAATCATCGCCTGATCCTGTGGAAACAATATATCTTTTACGCCCTCTACCCCGGCACGGTAAGCCGCCTGCAATGCGATGGAAACCACCGGCACTAGACAGGCGGCATGGGGTGCGATCACGGCCAGCACAGATGGAGCGGAATTGATCACCCCGCCCTGCGCATGAAGGGCTGAAAGGTCCATCAGGTTATGCAACTGCAGTGCCACATCCGTATGCCCGGTCATAAGGGAAAGCAGCGTGGCCCCCTCCGCCGCCGTGGATAAAAGCGGCGGCAGCACAAGCGCAATCGTTGCCCCGGAAATAAGCGTATGCGCAATCACGTGCAACTGGCCGCGCACATCATCCGGCAACATCTGCACCACGGTGCCTTCCAGAATTTCCTCGATTTTCTTCGCCAACGGATGCCCGGCCAGAATCAGCATGGTTGCCGCGGCCGCATTGATTTCCGGATGGGCGGAAAGCTGGCTCATCATCTGACCAAACGCACCTGGCTCCAGATGCAGGGCCGTGCACATATCCTGCAAGCCGAGCATCATCAGCTGCGGCACGCGTCCCTGCGCAACCGCCAGAATCGGCGGAATCACCGAAACCGCCGCCAACGGTACGGAAACAGCCATCAGAGCCTTATCCCCGAATGTTACCGGGTGCGCAGCGCCTGCGTCTGAATCATTATCCTGAATATCATCGGTCATAGGCTCTGGCTAAACAGGGTTATGCCTTGATGCAATGTGGCAAAAAGTCGCAGTCAGGCCGCTTCCCGCGCAATCCACCCGCCGCCCAGCACGCGGTCGCCGTCATACATCACGCAGGCCTGCCCGGGCGCCACGCCTTGCTGAGGTTCATCAAAACGCACCTCCACCCACCCGGCCTTGTCTGTTACCGGATGCAGGCTGGCACCAATGCCCTGATGGAGCGAGCGAATCTTGACCATCGCCTTCTCGCCCTCTTGCGGCAAGGTTCCATCACCCAGCCAGTTGACGCTGTGCACCAGCATGCTCTCGCGCCCCAGCGCGCTGCGCGGGCCGACAATCACCTGCCGCTGCTCCGGCTTGATCTTCAGCACATAAAGCGGCTCACTGTCCGAAATCCCAAGCCCCTTACGCTGCCCCACGGTAAAATTGATGATGCCGTCATGCCTGCCCAGCACCCGCCCGTCCTGATGCACGATTTCCCCCGCATCCAATGCGCCCGGCGCAAAACGCTGCACCACGCTGGCATAATCGCCGTTCGGCACGAAGCAGATATCCTGACTATCCGGCTTATCCTGCACGATCAGCCCAAGCCGCTTGGCATGTTCCCGCGTTTCCACCTTGCTCATCCCGCCCAGCGGAAAGCGGCAGAAATCCAGCTGTTCCTGCGTGGTGGCAAAGAGGAAATAGCTCTGGTCCTTCGTCTTATCCACGCCGCGATGCAACTCGCCCTTAAGCCCGCCCTTGCGCTGCACGTAATGCCCGGTCGCCATCGCATCCGCGCCCAGCTCCCGCGCCGTTTCCAGCAGGTCCTTGAACTTCACCGTCTGGTTACAGCGCACGCAGGGAATCGGCGTTTCGCCATGCAGGTAGGTATCGACGAAATCATCGATCACCGATTCCTTGAACTTGCTCTCATAATTCAGCACATAATGCGGAATGCCGAGCTTATCCGCCACCGTCCGCGCATCATAAATATCCTGCCCCGCGCAGCATGCGCCCTTCTTCCGCAGCGCCTCGCCATAATCATACAGCTGAAGCGTGATGCCGATCACCTCATAGCCCTGCTCGGCCAGCAGCCCCGCCACCACGGAACTATCCACCCCGCCCGACATGGCCACCACCACGCGCGTCTCACCCGGCGCTTTGTCAAAACCAAGACTGTTCATCGGCTTTACCTGTAATGTGGGGGGATAATATGGGACTCCGTCCCATACCCTGCCAAGGGCCTAGGCCCTTGTATCCCGATATTTTCTTATAGCCCTCGTTTATGGGGGCTATAAGAAAATAATGGGGTGCTAGGGGCCTAGGCCCCTAGCGGGGCTGGGGGCAAAGCCCCCATAACACCCCAATATGACAGTTATGCCGCATCCGTCCTGGTATTGCCAACCCGCTGTGCGAGTGCCGCCGCCATGAAGGCGTCGAGGTCGCCATCCAGCGTGGCCTGGGTGTTGGAGGTTTCGACGTCCGTGCGCAAATCCTTCACCAGCTGGTAAGGGTGCAGCACGTAAGAGCGGATCTGGTGGCCCCAGCTATTGTCCGTTTTGGTGGCATTGACGGCATTGGCCGCTTCCTCGCGCTTTTTCAGCTCCTGCTCATAGAGGCGGGCTTTGAGCATGGACATGGCCGTGGCCTTGTTTTTATGCTGCGAGCGTTCGTTCTGGCAGGCCACCACGATGTTGGTGGGGATGTGGGTGATGCGCACGGCCGAATCGGTCGTGTTCACATGCTGCCCGCCCGCGCCGGAGGAGCGGTAGGTATCGATGCGCAGATCCTTATCCAGGATTTCGATGTCGATGGATTCATCCACCTCCGGGTACACCCAGACGCTGGCAAAGCTCGTGTGGCGACGCGCGTTGGAATCAAACGGCGAGATGCGCACCAGACGATGCACGCCGGATTCCGTCTTGCCCCAGCCATAGGCATTGCGGCCGGAAAGTTTGATGACCGCGCTCTTGATGCCCGCCTGTTCGCCTTTCATCTCCTCCATCAGCTCCACCTTGAAGCCGCGCCGCTCGCCCCAGCGGATATACATGCGCTCCAGCATGGCGGCCCAGTCCTGGCTTTCGGTGCCGCCCGCGCCGGAATTGATTTCCACGAAACAGTTATTCCCGTCCGCCTCGCCGGAAAGCAGACACTCGATCTCGAGCTTCTTCACCTTCGCTTCCAGCCCGGCCAGCCCGGCCTCGCCTTCGGTGACGGAGGCCTCATCACCCGCCTCCTCACCCAGTTCGATCAGGGTGATGTTATCGTCCATCTCCTGCTGAATGGCCTTGCATTGCTGAATGTTATATTCCAGCTGCGTGCGCTCTTTCAGGATCTTCTGCGCCGCCGGGGCGTCGTTCCACAGGTTCGGGTCCTCGGCCAGCCTGTTCAGTTCCTCCAGCCGCACCAGCGCATGGTCCCAGTTAAGGAACCGCTTGATGAGCAGGAAGGCTTCCTGAATGGAATCGACAATATGTTGGGTCTCGGTGCGCATAGGCGTCGCTATGCCATAGAATCCCTATGATTGCAACTAGTACAGCCCGCCGGTTCCCATCGTGGACGGCGCTTCCGGCGGCGCATTTACGGCAGAGGGAATATCCTCCGGGTTGATCGGCGCGCTGGGACGATAGGCCGGGTCGTCCTGTGGCGGCAGATCGCCAGGAGAAATCGGCACATCCGCCGGAATCTGCCCGCGATGGGCAAAATCCAGAAACCCGCGCTGATCCGGCGAAGTACCGGGCTTAAACGCCTCGAACATGATTTTGCCCGGCGGCGTACCCGGGCTGGGATAACGGCCCGTGTCATGGTTGATCTTGATCAGGTGAATCCCCGGCGGAATACGGAACGGCTGCGGCTGAATATCCGCCTTCGCCTGCTCGAAAAAGCGAATGAAGGCAGGTAGTGCCGTGCTGCCGCCGGTTTCCTTCTCCCCCAGGCTGCGCGGCTGGTCGAAGCCGATATAGGTCCCCACCACCAGGTCGGGCGTGAAGCCCATGAACCACACATCCCGGCTGTCGTTGGTGGTGCCGGTCTTGCCGCCCACCGTCAGGCCGAGCGCCTTGGCCCGCTGCGCGGTGCCGTGCTGCACCACGCCTTCCAGGATGGACACGATCTGGTAGGAAGAGAGCGGGTCCACCACCGTCTCACGCGCATCCGGAATAATAGGCACCTCGTTGCTGAGCGGCGCCGTGGAAACACCCTCGCCTATGCCACCGGAGGCCGTTTCCTCCTTCGGTTTTTCTTCCTTCTTTTCCTCACCGGCAGGCAGGCTTTCCTGACAGCCCGGACATGCCCGCTGGTCGGAACGGAACACCAGCTTGCCGTGGCGGTCCTGAATGCGTTCCACCAATGTCGGCGTCACACGCTTGCCGCCATTCACCACAATGGAATAGGCCATCGCCATGTTGATAAGCTTGGTCTCCGCCGAGCCGAGAATGATCGAGAAATTACGTGGCGTGCGTTCGTCATAAATGCCGAGCCTGCGCCCCATTTCCAGCACGCGGTCGATGCCGAGCATCTGCGACAGGCGCACCGTCATGGCGTTGCGCGATTTCTCCACGCCAATGCGCAGCGTCGTCGGCCCCAGATAGTCGTTATGGTAGTTCTTTGGCGTCCAGAGGGGCAGGCCCGCGCCCTGATACAGGCTCACCGGCCCGTCCACGATGATGTAGGATGGCGACAGCCCGTTCTCAAGCCCGGTAAGATAGACAAACGGCTTGAAGGCCGAACCCGGCTGGCGTTTCGCCTGCGTGGCACGGTTGAAATCCCGGTTGCGGAAGCCCGTTCCGCCTACCATGGCCAGCACGCGGCCCGTATGCGGGTCCATCACCACC
>WGMV01000029.1 GCA_016124905.1 bacterium | reverse complement strand
CGATAACGGCATCAAGACCGTTCATGGCAGGCAGGAACGCATGACAGGGTTTAAAAGCGGCACGCGTATTTTCATTATTCGCCATGCGGAGTCGGAGGGAAATCTCGACTTGGGCATGTATACACGGCATTCCGACCCCAAAGTGCCGCTCAGCAAACTCGGCCATCAGCAGGCGCTGGCCGCAGGTGACTGGCTGGCGCAGTATTACAAGCAGGCGGGCGAGCCACGCCATGTGCGCATGTATGTGAGCCCCTTTTTGCGCACCGAGCAAACCGCCGCCGAAGTGGCCAAACTCATGGGCATGCGCGATGCGGGCGGCATTCTGGAAAGCATTCAGCAGCATCCATTGCTGAAGGAGCAGGCCTTCGGGCTGTTTGAAGGGCTCAGCGACCTTGAGCAGCAAGCGCGTTACCCCGATGCGTATGAGCGTATCGGAAATTATTACGCGAATGGCGCGAAATTCTATGCGCCGTTTGAGATTGTGGGCGGTGAGAGCCCTTTCAAGGTCTATGAACGCGCCAAACATTTCCTGGGCACGCTCATACGCGACCAGGAACATAACGGGCAGATGGATTTTGTTATCGTCACGCATGGGGTGACGGCCCGCGCGCTGGCCATGGCGCTTGATCGCGACAAGGATGACGACTGGTTTGCCAAGGAGCCAAACCCCGGTAATGCGGACATACGCCTGTTCGTACGCGAGAACGGCCATATGACCGATAAGGGCTATGTGTTTCGCGGCCAGGAGACGGGCAGGAAACCCGCCCAGCCGGAGAGCCCCGATAAACTGCTGCTGGCGGCTTATCAGAAAGTGAAGCCTGTGGCGGCGGATGTTCAGCTGGCGCTGCTGCCAAAAACGGAAGAAGAAACGCGAGCCTTGCCAGCGGCGGCGGCTTAGGCTTTAAGGATGGCATGAGTAAAAGCCATGCCTACGAATCCCTGCGCGATTTCATGGAGCTTCTTGAAAAAGAAGGTGAGCTGAAGCGTGTTTCCACGCCGGTGGATACCCAGCTTGAAATGACGGAAATCCATAAGCGGTTGCTGGAAAGCGGCGGGCCTGCCGTGCTGTTTGAGCATGCCACCCATTTCGGCCAGCCCGCTTCCATGCCGGTGCTGACGAATCTGTTCGGCACCGTGCGGCGGGTGGCGATGGGCATGGGGCGCGAGCCGCATGAGTTGCGCGCTTTAGGAGAAACGCTCGCCTTTCTTCGCCAGCCGGAACCGCCCGGCGGATGGCGCGAAGCCATGGAGATGCTGCCGCTGGCCAAGAGCATTCTGGCGATGAAGCCTAAAGTGGTGAAGAAGGCCGCCTGTCAGGAAGTGGTGCTGACGGGCGATGATATCGACCTCAACAAACTGCCCATCCAAGGCTGCTGGCCGGGTGAGCCCGCGCCGCTCATCACCTGGCCGCTGGTGGTGACCAAGGGGCCGGGCAAGGGCAGCACGGATGGCTATAACCTCGGCATTTACCGCATGCAGCTGGTGGATAAGAAAACCACGCTGATGCGCTGGCTGAAGCATCGCGGCGGGGCGCAGCACCATGCGCGCTGGGGTGAGCAGAAGCGCGAGCCCTTCCCCGCCGCCGTGGTGCTGGGAGCAGACCCCGGGACGATTCTGGCGGCTGTTACGCCGGTGCCGGATACGCTGAGCGAATATCAGTTTGCCGGGCTTTTGCGCGGCAAAAAGGTAGAGCTGGTGCCTTGTAAAACGGTGCCACTGGAAGTGCCCGCAACGGCGGAGATCATCCTGGAAGGCTATGTGAGCCTGGACGATTACCGCGAGGAAGGGCCTTATGGCGACCATACCGGCTATTACAACCAGGTGGAGCTATTCCCGACCTTCACGGTGACGGCGATTACCATGCGCGAAAAGCCGATTTACCTGACGACCTTCACGGGCCGCCCGCCGGATGAACCGAGCGTGCTGGGTGAGGCGCTAAATGAATTGTTCGTGCCGCTCATTACCCAGCAGTTTCCGGAGATTGTGGATTTCTGGCTGCCGCCGGAAGGATGCAGCTACCGGATTGCGGTGGTGAGCATGAAGAAGGCCTATCCCGGCCATGCGCGGCGGGTGATGATGGGCGTGTGGGGGTTTTTGCGGCAGTTCATGTATACGAAATTCGTCATCGTGGTGGATGACGACATCAATGTACGCGACTGGAAGGACGTGATGTGGGCGATCTCCACCCGCGTGGACCCGGCGCGGGACATGATGGTGATGGAGCATACGCCGATCGATTACCTGGATTTCGCCTCACCCGAGCCGAGCCTCGGCTCCAAACTGGGGCTGGATGCTACCAATAAGCTCTACCCCGAGACCAAACGCGAGTGGGGCGCCAAGCTGGCCATGAGCGAGGATGTGGTGAGCCGGGTGGATGCGATGTGGCAAAGCCTTGGGTTGGAATAGAATCGGCCCAGTTCAATCGCTTCCGAGCTGTAACATTTCTGTCATATGGCCCGCTTAATTGTATCGACAACGATATAAAGATAAACAGGGTGATTATGATGGATAATATTGACCAGCAGATTATTGAAATCTTCAGTCGGCATCCGCAAGCGGTTAGCCCGCATTATATTCATGCATCGGATGCCTATTCCAATGCACCCGGTCAAATTGGATCATTTGCCATTATCTGGCTTAAAGAGATGAGTGAGCCCGATAAATCGACCTTGTTGGATTTACTGGAACGCTATCAGCAACAACATGCTGATGAATTTCGTGATACCCATCGCGGAATCCGGAAGGATATTGATGTTTTGGGTCTCTGGTTACGTGCAGATAGAGGGCTGGGACGACAACTTTTATTGATGTCTCACACGCCTGAATTTACTACTGCTGAAAGCATTGAAAAAGACTGGGCAGGTTTTACCGCTAAGCTCACTCCTTATATGAGCCTCATTCCATCCGTTACATCCCATGACGATGGTATGCAGGATGTAAGGCCCATTCCGCATCATGCGAATGTTTCCATCAACATAAGCCACTGGCTGGGCGATGAACATGATATGCCAGATAATATCCTGGCATTTTTTGACTTTCTCAAAACACATCCCGGCACGCTTACCAAACCTGAAGAATTCTTCATGCAGCGGACGGAGGGGCACACACCGGTTCTCACTTATGCGGATGTATTCGGCATTGTACTGGACGGCACATCGCCGTTAGGGGCGGAACTGGTGCAGCGGCTGGATGAGCGCGACCAAGCCGCCCAACTCGCTTTGGCGGAAAGACCGGAATGGAAACTGGAAACACTGTGGGATAGCGGCTTTGATCAAGTGGAAGCACGCTTCGTACAAAAAAACCCGGAAACGGCACCGCTCATAGATGCTATTTTTGCCGGACGCAACAGCAGCTATTATCAGCACCTTGCCAATAATAGCGGGCGCGATTTGCCGCGCGAAAAAATTGAAGGATTTGGCGGCGGCCCTGATGGCTGGCAGGATATTCATGCGGAATTAGGCACCACCCTTGGCAAGACTGCCGCCGACCGGCTGATTCGTGAAGCCGAAACGCCTGCCGCGAAACTGGCCGATATTGTTGGATGGCAGATTACCGGCGGCACAGCGCTTGCCTTGCCTGCGGATGTCATTCAGCAGCATTTCGATGAAACGGAATTGCGGCAGCTGACGCATGCGCGCGTGGTGTACCCGATCATCATGCAGGACGGGCAACCGGGTTATGCCGTTAACGGCTACGGCCCTCAATATGCCGAAGCCCCTGAGGCGATTCAATTATTCGAGCGGCTTCATCCTTATTGTGAGGCGGTTTATAAGCGTGTCAGCCAGCAGCTGCATGATGATATTGACCTGGTGCGAAACATCCCCGAAATCATGGTCACGCGTGAAGCGCAGGAATGGACGGAAGGGTTGCCCACCGGCATGCCTTATGTGAGCCATGCGTTTGTTTCCCAGCTGGATGCCGCCTCTCAAGAAGCGTTCGAGCGGCTTCATGGCGTTCGGGCCGTCTTCTGGGAAGAAGAATTACCGGCGTTGAAGGATGCGCCTTTCGGGGTTACGCCCGAGCAGCTGTTCATCGCCAACCGCACTCACGGAATATTCTGCCACGGCTTGCCTAGCCAGGAGCAATGGGATGAACATCGGAGCGACCTTGGCTGGAGCGCACGTGATCTGGTCAAAAAATACATGGATGCCCCCGATACGCTCCATGTCAGCAGGGAAGCGCATATCGAGCACCTGCGGGAGCACATGCCCTGCCATGTGCTGGCGACCCTCGCCTTGCGGCGTATGGTATCGGAAGATATTGCCGCCATGGATACATTATTACCTGATCTTGCGGGCGCCTATAATGTTGAGATGCTGTTGAACTACCTCAGGGACAACCCTCCACCCGCTGAACCTTCGTTACCGGTTGTGGGGGGCTAGGCATGGCGACGCAGCCCTTACCGCTTGAGCAGGATGATGGGGCGCAGGGGCCGATTGTAACTGAAGATACGGCTTTATACGAACGCCTGAACGACTTGTGGAAGGGGTTTGTCGAATCCCTGTGGGTGTTGCGTGTTTATGGAATGCCGACGTTTTATCTTACGCTGCTGCTGACGGTGTTTATCATCACCGCTAAGCTCGGCGCAGGGGCGCTGGAAGGTTTCACGGATGATTTGATACATGACAGCACGGTGATTTTGGCGCAACAGGCCGAACGAAACCCTCGCCTTGCCCCTATGGCTTCGGACATGAGCGCACGGCAGGTCGTTGCCCTGGTGCAGGAGGCCATGCTGCGCGGGTATGATTTCAACAGCATGCCGTTCAACCATGATTATGACTTCAAGGTGGCGCGGCTTGGCACGCAATTGCGCAGCGACTGGTTCTTGAGCGCGGACCACCAGTTCGTTCGCGATGCATCCATGATGCCGGATCTGGACAATATCATGACAGGCGTGGAGCCTGGCGCGGGCTCATTCCGCAATCAGCAGGTGGAAATGGCCATCGACTATGATGGCGCAATGCAGAGCATACTGAATGACGTGGATTTCGCGGCGGCTCATCCAGACCTTCATGAGGAAGCGTTGCAGCTTGCACCCGGATGGAATGCGTTCATGGCGCGGGGCGAATTGACGGGCTGGGTGATGGTGGCGCGCGCCACGGCCAGATGGTTTGACTTGACGGGCAATTCTCAGGATGCCGAGCTTGCCGGCGCGCTTTCCCTTTCTGCCGATGTGATGGCCGATGCGATGCTGCAGGACGCCGCCGGCACCTGCATGGATGAGGCGTCGCGTTTTCAGCAGCTGCTTCTGACGGCGCTGCAGCGGGACGGGGCGGCCTCCATTCCCGGCAGCCGGGCCGGAGAGTTTGTGATGGGCGTTCCGCCGGAACTGATGCTGTTCACCAATATCGAACGCTATGCGGAAGCCATGGATACGCAAACAAACGCCGCCCGTGAACGGGCCAGTCACATTGTTGATCTGGCACAGGCATGGTGCGAGGGGGTGTATCGGGTCTATAAGCCCGCTTAAGCGGTTTTCCAGCGCTTGTGCAGCCAAAGCCACTGGCCGGGATGTTCGCGTATCCAGCCTTCCATGATGGAATGCAATTGCCCCATCGCATCGGCGGGTGAGGTGCCTTCGGGGAAGAAGATCGGATCGTGGAGTTCGGTGGTGAAATGTACGCCCTTATGCCGTACAGCGCGGAAGGGCACTACCGGCACGTTGTAACGCATGGCCAGCTCCACGGCGGTGGTGGCCGTCATGGCGGGGTGCCCCATGAAGGGGAGCTCCAGGCCGTCGTTAAATTTCTGATCGATCAGCATGCCGACAGACTGTCCGGCCTCCAGCGCCTGCACGATGCCGAGCAGAGCGCGACGGCCCTTTTTGAAGTATTTGTTGGCCGCGCCTTCGGGCGTGCCCGGCATGGGGGTGACTTTCATGTTGGCGCGGCAGGACTGGATGAGGTCATCGGCGGCCTTGTTGTTGGCCGCGCGGTAAATGAGGTTGAGCGCGATGCCATGCAGGTTGGCCACCCAGGTGGCGACTTCCCAGTTGCCGTAATGCCCGGCCACGAAGATGGCGGGCTTGCCGCTTTCACGGACATGATGCAGCACCTCGGGGTTTCTGACCGTGATGCGTTTTGCCAGAACATGACTACCGAGAAAAGGCATTTCCGCGCTCACGCGGCCCAGGTTATCCCATACTTGGGACAGGATGCGGCGGCGCTCTGCCCCGCTGAGCTCGGGCATGACCGTTTTCAGGTTGCGGTTCCCGTTTTTCTGCGCGCCGGTCATCGGCCCCAGCAGGCGCGCCAGAAAACCCATCAGCCAGGAGGCGGCATCCAGCGGAAGCAGGCGAAAGCCGTTCAGCATCAGGCGCAAAAGCCCTGCTTCAAGGACATGTTTTTTGGGGGCGTGTTTGCGTGGTTTCATCTGTTCGGTATCCCGTCCCCTTCTATCGCATGGAATGGGCCGATTGGCTATCTCGGCTTTTTCTGCGGCTGGACAAGCAAGGGAAGAATCAGTTTCTGCACGGCGGCTTCATCCTCGAATTTCAGGCGAATGGGAAGCGTCTGGATATGGCCGTGGAAGCGGGTGGGTATGTTCACCCAGTCCTTTTGCGTGGTGACCAGGTAGGCCGGGACGCTACGGGCGTGGTCGATCAGCTCCTGAATATCCTCGGACTGGTAGAGGTGATGGTCGGGGAAGGCGATGGTCTCGATCACATCGGCCCCGATGGTGCGCATGGTGTCGAAGAATTTTTCCGGGCGGGCAAGGCCGCAGAAGGCGATGACCTTGCAGCCGGTGAGCAGACGCGCGGCGTTGGCGTCCGGCTCGATATGGGCGCGCAGGACGGGGATGTAGGAAGGGACTTTCGCGGCCAGCCCGTGTTTGTCCTCGCCGATCAGGATGGCGGCATCCACCCGTTGCACGGCCTTTTTCAGGGGTTCACGCAGGGGGCCTGCGGGCATGACGTAGCCGTTGCCGAGGCCATAGACGCCGTCCAGCACCAGAAAGCTGAAATTAGGAGAAAGCGTGCTGTTTTGCAGCCCATCATCCATCAGCACCACCCGCGCGCCCGCTTTGGCGGCGGCTTTCACCCCCTGGTAGCGGTTGCGGCTGACGATGGTGGGGGCCACGCCCGCATGCATAAGCGGTTCATCGCCGACATCGGCGGGGCCGTGGGCGGCGATATCCACCCGTACGGGGCCCTTCAAGCGCCCGCCATAGCCGCGCGCCACGACGAAGGGGGAGACGCCCCAGTCCTGCAACAGGCGAAGGATGGCCTGGGTGGTAGGGGTTTTACCCGCGCCGCCCGCCACCACATTGCCGATGCAGATCACCGGAACGGCGCCGATGCGGCGGTGCGAGAGAGCCATGCGCAATTTGCCGATGCCGATATACAGCGCGGCCAGCGGCTGCATGAGCTGCGCCAGCCAGTTATTGGTCTGCCAGAAACGGGGTGTGTGCAAAGGCATAAGGCGCAACCTACGGAAGCGCGACCGGGCTGGCAAGCCATTGCTGCACGTGGCGCATGGTGCGCGCAATGGCGCCGGACTGGCTGCCGGCGCTTTCCAGCGCGGCCTTGCGGCGGGCGACTAGATAGGTTTTGTTCTGGAAGTGGTGAAGCACGGATTCGGCCACGGCGGCGGGCGTTGGCGTGCGTTCCAGCGCACCGCTTTGTTCCAGCGCCAGGGTGATGGAGGCGAAATTATGCATGTCCCACCCGGCGATGACGGGGCAGCCGAGGCGGGCGGGTTCCAGCGGGTTCTGCCCGCCATGCACCACGAGAGAGCCGCCGACAAACGCGAGCTGCGCCAGGCGGTACCACAGGCCGAGTTCGCCCATGGTGTCGGCCAGATAGATTTCCGTTTTGGCAGTGATGGGCTCGCTCTGGCTGCGCTGGGCGAGGTTGAAGCCTGCCTCGCGTAGATCGGCAACCAGCTGATTACCGCGATGGGGATGACGGGGGGCGAGGATCAGCAGGGCGTTTTTAACATGCTGACGGATGAGCGCGTGGGCCTCGGCCAGCTGGGACTCTTCCCCGGCATGGGTGCTGGCGGCCACCCAGACCGAGCGCCTGCCGATCGCGGCGCGGAGGCGCTCCAGCTCGCTTTCGCTGGCGGGCAAGGGCGGCGTGTCCCACTTGATGTTGCCGGTGACGTGAACATCCTCCGCACCCAGAGCGCGGAAGCGATCGCCATCCGGGCCGTCCTGCGCCAGTACCAGGGAGACGTAACGCATCATCGGTTTTGCCAGCGCATGCAGCCTGCCCCACATGGCGTAGGATTTCTCGGACATGCGGCCATTGACGACGGCAACGGGAACGTGCCGCCTGCCCAGCGCCCATAGCCATACCGGCCATAGTTCGGATTCCACCAGCAGGAGCCGCGACGGCTGCCAGTGATTGAGGAAACGGGTGACGGAAGGAAACGTGTCCAGCGGGGCCATGCGGTGCAGCACGCCTTCGGGCAGTTTGCCGGAGACGAACTGGGCGGAGGTTTTGGTGCCCGTGGTGAGCAGGATGGGCAGGCCCGGATGGGTGGCGCGGAGTTCTTTCAACAGGGGCAGCACGGCCTGCGATTCACCCACGCTGGCGGCATGGGCCCAGAGCAGATCGCCCGCCGGACGCGCCAGCCCGCGCGCGTGGCCGAGGCGCTCGGGCAGACGAGTACGGTCCTCCTTGCCGCGGGCCGTGCGCTGGCGAAGCCAGAGCGCCGCGAACGGGTGCAGCAGCGTGGATACCAGGCCATAGGCTGCAAGGGGCAGGCTCATGGGATGTAGTTCCTGCCGGTGGCCTCGTCAGCCATGCGGGTGGCCTCGTTCAAGGCGAGACGAAGTTTTTCGCTGGCGGCCTTATTGTCATCCTCACGCGAGAAACGAAGCGGGGCCGCGCAGGCGAAAACGCCGCGGCTAAAGGGAAAAGGTAATAAAAAGCGGTCCCAGCTCTTCAGCTGGATGCCACGCGAGGTCCCAAACGCAAAGGGCAGCACAGGCTTGCCGGTCAGGCGTGCCAGCACCATCGCGCCATCGGCCACGCTGCCGCGAGGGCCGCGGGGGCCGTCTGGCGTGATGGCCATGCTGTCGCCTTCGGCCAGCAGGCCGATGAGGCTGCGCACAGCCTTTGCGCCACCTTTGCTGGTGGAGCCTTCCACCACGTTCATGCCCAGCTTGTTGGTGACGTTGGCAATGAAAAGGCCATCGCGATGACCGGAAATCAGCACATGCATGGTGTCGTTGTTTCGCCGCCAAGCACAAAACATCATCAGCAACCGCCCGTGCCAGAAAGCACTGATGACGGATTCACCCGGTTTTTGCAGCAGGCGGATGGATTCGGCATCACCGATCCATTCCCAGCGGGAGGTGATGAACACCAAACGGACATAGAGCGCGGCGACCCATTCCAGCAACCACTTTACCGTGCTCCGCCTGAGCAGAAATTTAGGAACGGATTGCAGCAGGATGCGCGTGCGGCTGCGATGTTTGAATTTCTTCTCGCTGCGTGCAGCCGTGTTCATCGCGCGGCACCCTGGCTTTTGTAGAGGCGTGCATATTCGCCGCCCTGTTTCAGCAGCATGTCATGCGTGCCGTGTTCCAGCAGCTTGCCGTCCTTCATCACCATGATTTCGTCGGCATCGGCGATGGTCGAAAGCCGGTGGGCGATGACCAGGGTGGTGCGGCCTTTCATGAGCGTTTTCAACGCGTCCTGCACGGCGGCCTCGGTGGCGGGGTCCAGCGCGGAGGTGGCTTCGTCCAGCACCAGGATGGGGGCGTTTTTCAGCATGGCGCGGGCGATGGCAAGACGTTGACGCTGACCGCCGGAGAGCGTCATGCCGTGCGGGCCGATGCGCGTGGCATAGCCCTGCGCGAGCGCGGATATGAAGTGATGCGCATCGGCGGCTTTGGCGGCGGCCTCGATCTGTTCCGGCGTGGCATCGGGCAGACCATAGGCGATGTTGGCGGCGACCGTATCGTCGAATAAAAGATTTTCCTGCGTCACAAGGGCGATGTTGCCGCGGAGCGATTGAAGCGTGACGTCGCGTACGTCCTGCTTGTCGATGGTGATGGCGCCGCTGCTGACGTCGTAAAAACGCATGAGCAGGTTGGCGAGAGAGGATTTGCCCGCGCCGCTTGTGCCGACCAGTGCCACCGTCTTGCCGCCGGGGATGGTGAGGCTGACATTGTCCAGCGCGGCGGTGCCGTCGGCATAATGAAAGCAGACTCGGTCGAAGGCGATGTTGCCTTTGTTGATCTGCAATTCGCGGGCAGCGGGTTTGTCGGTTATAGAGGGCGGCGTATCCAGGATGAGGAAGACGCGCTCGGCGGCGGCCAGGCCTTCCTGCAGCAGGGTGGTGAAGCCGGTCAAGCTCTTCAGCGGCTTGTAAGCCATGATAAGGGCGGTGATGAAGGAGAAGAAGGCGCCCGGTGTGGTATGGCCTTCCAGCACCTGATGGCCGCCATAGAAAATCACCCCCGCAATCGCCAGACCGGCGAGCATTTCCATCATCGGAGCGGAGGCGCCCTTGACGCGGAAGGATTTGACGTATTGGCCAAACATGGTCTCGATCAGGCCGCCGATGCGATCGGCCTCGGCCGCTTCCTGATTATGCGCCTTGATGATGCGCACGGCCGAGAAGCTTTCCTCGAAACGTGCGGTGAGTTCGCCCTGTCCGCCCTGCATGCTGTGGGAGAGCTTGCGCATGCGCTTGCTCAAGCGGCGCATGGGGTAGAAGGCAAGCGGAAAGACCACCATCGCCACCAGCGAGAGCGTGACATGCTGGTGAAGCATGACGCCGAGGAGAAAGATGAGCGTGACGAATTCCTTGATCATCACGGTCATGATGCTGGCGGCGGATTCACGCAACAGCGTGGTGTCGTAGACCAGGCGGGAGAGAAGCTGGCCGGTGGATTCGCGTGTGAACATGGCCA
This sequence comes from bacterium, assembly GCA_016124905.1. Lineage (NCBI taxonomy): Bacteria > bacterium. The sequence continues at coordinate 33,597 of WGMV01000029.1, read as the reverse complement.
CATCCGCCCTGAGCAGATGGGCATAAAGCTGCTTTTGCATGTTGGAAATCAGGCGCTGCCCAACGGTGCGCAGGCGCGTGGCCTGGCCGTAGGTGGCGAAGGCTTTCACAATGGCAAGGAGGAAGACCGCGCCGGGGATGATCCAGAGCAGAGTCTCGTTCTTTTTGATGAAGACATCGTCCAGCACCGGCTGCATCAGCCAAGCATTGGCGGCGGTGGAGCCCGCCTCCAGCAGCATGCAAATGCCCGCCACCAGCATGATGCGCCATTGCGGCTTCAGGTAATCCCGCCAGATGCGCTTCAACAGCGCGATGGTGGTGTAGGCGGCCGTCATGCCCCGGCTACCATCATGGGAGGCAGGAGAAGCGTCGGGCTATTGGTGGCGTAGTCGAATTTCAGGTCGTTGGCGGCTTCGAGTTTGGCGAAGATGTCGCTCATGTGACCGGCGATGGTCATTTCATGCACGGCGTGGGTGAGCTCGCCATTCTCGATCCAAAAGCCTGCCGCGCCCTGGCTGTAATCCCCGGTGACGGTGTTGATGCCCATGCCGAAGGTTTCGGTGACGTAAAAGCCGGTGGAGATGGCTGCAAGCAGTTCTTTCGGGCTGCGCGTGCCGTTGGCAATGTAGAGGTTGCTGCTGCCGGGGCTGGGAGGTGATGAAAGCCCTCGCCCGGCATGGGCGGTGGAGGTGAGGTCCAGTTGGGCGGCGGTGGCGAGGTCCAGAAACCAGCTTTGCAGCACGCCGTTTTTCACCATCTCGCGTTTTTGGGTGGGCAGGCCTTCGGCATCCGCCATGCGAGAGGAAAGGCCGCGCAGCATGCGCGGGTCGTCGATGATGGTGATGGTATCAGCAAAGATGGCATCGCCCATCCGGTCGCGCAGGAAGCTGGATTTGCGGGCGACCGCCTGGCCGTTGATGGCGCTGGCAAAGGAGGAAAGAAGGCTGCGTGCCACGCGCGGGTCGAACACCACTGGCACGGAGCAGGTCGGCATTTTTTTGCCGCCCAGGCGCTTTAAGGTGCGTTCGGCGGCGGATTTGCCAATGTCGGAAGGTGAAGGAAGGTCGCTCGCCCAGCGGCGCAGGGCATAGTCGTAATCGCGCTGCATGCCGTTTTCATCTTCCGCCAGGACGGAGACGGAAATGCCGGTGCTGGAGCTTGCCACCCGGCTGCGGTAGCCTTCGCTGGTGAGGCGAAGCGTGTGGCTGCGGCTCTGGCTGCAACCGCCACCCTCCGAGTTACTGATACCCTTTATCGCCCGGGCGGCATCCTCGGCCTCGGCAGCCATGTCGCGCATGCGCTCGGGTGAAAGCTCCTCGGGGTCGTTGATCTCGAGGGAGGTGGGGTCGTTATCCTTGGTGAATTCACCCGGTTTGGCCAGACGGGCGTAGGGGTCCTCCGGCGCAAGCTTCGCCATCGTCACGACCTGGGCGGCCAGTTTTTCCAGGTTTTCCTTATCCAGCAGGTTGGTGGAGCTGCTGGCCTGACGCTTGCCGACCAATACACGGAGGCCGACAGCGGCGGATTCCGCCCGCTCCACGCCTTCGAGCTTGCCGAGGCGCCATTTCACCTCGGATTCCAGGCTTTCAGACCAGACAACCTCCACCGCATCCGCCCCATTGGCGCGTGCCTTGCTGATTAGCCATTCTGCTTGTGATTCGGCCTGTTGTTCCACCTGTTTTCCTTGTTTCGCCTTATATTAAGCGCTTGACATAGTGGAGCGCCACGTTAAAAGCAACCCTCCCACGGTGGTCGTGGTGTGGCCTGGCGTGCCGCACCTGCTGGAAAATCCAGATATTTCATCAAGGTTTCTCAGTAACCAGACGTGGCACCGGCAGGCACAAGCCTGTTGTAACATCAACATACCCAAGGAGCCACCCATGACGAAACGCGTCGAATCGAAATATAAAGTATCCCGCCGATATGGCGTCAGCCTTTGGGGCCGCGCCAAGGACCCCGTGAACAAGCGTGATTACGGCCCCGGCCAGCATGGCCCGCTGCGCCGCCGCAAAACGTCCGACTACGGTCTGCAGCTCAAAGAAAAGCAGAAGATGAAGCATTATTACGGCAACATTAGCGAGCGCCAGTTCCGTAACATCTACAAAGAAGCCATGAACCTGAAGGGCGATAACATCGAAAACCTGATCGGGTTGCTGGAAAGCCGCCTGGATGTGGTGGTTTACCGCATGAACCTGGTGCCGACCGTGTTCTCCGCCCGCCAGTTCGTCAACCACGGCCATATCCGCGTGAATGGTAAAAAAGTGAACATCCCGTCTTATCGCGTTCAAGATGGCGACGTGGTGGAGCTGAAAGACAAATCCCGCGAGATCGCCATGGTGATTTCCACCCAGCAAAACCCCGAGCGCAGCGTGCCGGAATACATCACGCTCGACGGTCCGTTCAAAGGTACCTATACCCGCCGCCCGAAACTGGCCGAAGTGCCATACCCGGTGGTGATGGAACCGAACCTGGTTATCGAATATTACAGCCGCTAAGCTTTAGTGCCCGGCCTAACGGCCGGGATCATGCGCCAATTATGGCGCGGGGCCATAGTCCATGCTTCGCGTTGTGGCCCAACTCGCCTCGCTCGTAACAGAGCAAAAGACAAGGGGCCGCCCTCCGTTTTTAGCATTGGGGGGCGGCCTTTTTGTTTTCAGTTTATTCCGGAATTTTCCAGGGCTTTGCCGGTTTTACCACTTCATCCGGCGGGCAATCGCGCGTGCGCGGGTTGTTGTCACAATGTTGCGAGGGTACGACGGCTGGCGGCTGGTTGGGCGAGCAGTCCCAGGCATCGGGGTGGGCATCGCAGAAGGCGGGTGATGGCGGTGTGGTGTAGGTATAGGTGCCGGTCATTGCGCCACGGTTGACGGCATCCAGGTCCGCCTTGGCCTTGGCGCAGGCTTTGGCGTTGATGGCGGCGCCTTCCCTGCCTTCGCAGACCTGCTGCATGCGGTAATAATAATGGCTGCGGGCGGCACGGCGGCTGATGGCGGCATCCTTGTCGAGCCACTGGGACTGGGCAAAGGCCGGGGCGGCGGTCAGCAGAACGGCGATGCAGGAAAGAAGCGGGCGTGTTTTCATAAGGACTCCAGCGAAAGAATATCCGCCGAGGCCTGTAAGTTTTCCATATCAGCCGGGGAGAAGCCATATTGGCCCGGCAGGCGCAGCGTAAGACCGGTGCCGTCCTTCAGCATGAATTTGACCGTGAGATTGCCTTTGCGGGCGGGTTTGGCCTCGGGCAGCATGGTTTTCAGCTCCGCCGCCTTCAGACGGGCGCTGACATCCATCCGCCATTGCATGATGCGGCCGGATTTGCCGTTCTTCTGCTGGTCGGTAATGACATCATCCAGCGGGCGAATGGCCTTGGCGATCAGGCGTGGGCCGTTTTCATCCATCTTGCCTTCGGCCTGGATCCACAGACGCGAACCTTCCTCCAGATCGTTCCAGTATTTGTTGAGGATGTCCTCGTCGAAAACAGAGACCTCGAAACTGCCCTGGGGGTCGGTAATGCCGATGAAGGCGAATTTGCCTTTGTTGGAAAGCTTTACTTTGCGCGACAGCACAATGCCAGCCAGTTGCACGCTCTGGTAAGAGCCATTGAGCAACTCGCCGAAACGGCCGGAGAAGACCACACCCATCTGGCGGCATGCGGGGCCGTAGGATTCCAGCGGGTGGGAGGAGAGATAAAAGCCGATGGCGGTGAATTCGTGCCCGAGTTTTTCGGTGTTGCCCCATTCGGGTACATTCTGCAGCGCCGGTTTGCTGGATACCGCGACATCCGAACTGCCGCCGAAAAGGCTTTGCTGCTGGCTGGTTTTTTCCTCCATCTGATGGCTATGCCAGGCGAGCAGGCCGTCGAGGCTTTCCACCAGCTGGCGGCGGTTGGGATGAAGCTTGTCAAAGGCTCCCGCCTTGATGAGGAATTCCAGGCTGCGTCGGTTGAGGGTTTCGTCATCCAGGCGGCTCAGGAAATCATACATATCCTTGAACGGCCCGCCGCGTTCGCGCTCCTCCACCAGTTTTTCCATGGCGGCCATGCCGACATTCTTGATGGCGCCAAGCGCATAGCGGATGGCATAGCGGTGGGGTTTCTTGCCCTCGCCCTTGTAAGGCTCCACGCTGAAATTGCCACGCGAGGCGTTGATGTCCGGCGGCAGCAGGGTGATGCCCATGCGGGCGGCATCCTGACGGAACACCTGGAGCTTATCGGTATTACCCGCATCGAGCGCCATGAGCGCGGTGAAGAACTGCACCGGATAATTGGCTTTTAAATAGGCTGTCTGGTAGGCGATCAGCGCATAGGCGGCGGCGTGGGATTTGTTGAAACCGTAGCTAGCGAATTTGGCCATGAGGTCGAACACTTCCTCGGCTTTTTCGCGGGGGACGGATTTTTCCAGCGCGCCTTTGACGAAGGTGTCTTTCTGCGCGTCCATCTCCGCCTTGATTTTTTTACCCATCGCGCGACGGAGCAAATCGGCCTGGCCGAGGGAGTAACCGCCCATCACGCGGGCCACTTCCATCACCTGTTCCTGATAGATGAAGACGCCGAATGTTTCCTTCAGGCAGGGCTCCAGCATGGGGTAGAGGTAGTCCGGCTTTTCCTTGCCGTGCTTGCGGTTGACATAGGTCGGGATGTTGTCCATCGGGCCGGGACGGTAGAGCGAGACAAGCGCGATGATGTCTTCCAGACAGTCGGCCTTCAGCTTGCGCAGCGTGTCGCGCATGCCGGCGGACTCGAGCTGGAACACGCCGACCGATTCGCCCTGCCCCAGCATGGAATAGGTTACCTTGTCGCCCTCGGGCAGTTTGAGCAGATCGAGCTCCAGCCCTTCGGTCTCCTTCACCAGGCGCACGGCCCATTGCAGCACGGTGAGGGTTTTCAAACCGAGGAAGTCGAACTTCACCAGGCCCGCCATCTCGGCATATTTCATGGAGAATTGCACCACCGGCATGTCGGAGCGCGGGTCCCGGTACATAGGCACCAGCTCGTGCAGCGGGCGGTCGCCGATCACCACGCCGGCGGCGTGGGTGGAGGCGTGGCGGTAAAGCCCTTCCAGCTTGAGCGCGATGGCCACCATATGCGCCACCTGGCCGTCCTCGCTCATGGCGGAACGGAGCAGCGGCTCCATGTCGATGGCTTCCTGCAGCGTGACGGGGTTGGCCGGGTTGTTGGGCACGAGTTTGCAGATCTTGTCCACCTGGCCGTAGGGCAGTTGCAGCACGCGCCCCACATCGCGCAGCACGGCGCGGGCCTGGAGTTTACCAAAGGTGATGATCTGCGCCACGCGATCGCGGCCATACATGCTTTGCACGTGGGTGATGACCTCGTCGCGGCGGTCCTGACAGAAGTCGACGTCGAAGTCGGGCATGGAGACGCGTTCGGGGTTCAGGAAGCGCTCGAACAGCAGGCCGTAGCGGATGGGATCAAGGTCGGTGATCTGCATGGCCCATGCCACGAGTGAGCCCGCGCCGGAGCCGCGCCCCGGCCCCACGGGAATCTCATGCTCTTTTGCCCAGCGGATGAACTCAGACACGATGAGGAAGTAGCCGGGGAACCGCATTTTCTCGATGGTGCTGAGCTCAAATTCCAGACGCTCGCGGTATTCATCGCCGATGCGTTTTTTCTCTTCCTCGCTCATCTCGGGTTTGAAGACATAGGTGTTCAAACGCCATTCCAGACCTTCACGCGAGACGCGGCGGAACTCTTCTTCCTCGGTGATTTCAGGCGCGCCCTCGGCCTTCTCCTGATATTCCATGAAGCGGGGCAAAATGGGCGCGCGGCTGGGAGACGCATAGCCGCAGCGCATGGCGATGCGCGCGCTGTTAGACAGGGCTTCGGGCATATCCGCAAACAGCTCGGCCATTTCGGCTTGCGACTTTAAGCGGTAATTGGGGTTGGATTTGCGGCGGTCCGCCTCGACAAGGTAGCGGCCTTCGGCGATGCAAAGGAGCGCGTCATGCGCCTCAAACATCGACTCCTCGTCAAAATAACAGAGGTTGGTGGCCACGATGGGGAGGTTATGTTTGGCCGCGAACTCTCGCAGTTTGGGTTCGGTGGCGCGCTCCTCCGGCAGGCCGTGGCGCTGGATCTCGACATAGAGCCGGTCCTTGAACAGGCGGTGAAGCTCAATCAGCGTGTCTTCGGCTTCCTGCTCGCGGCCTTCCAGCAGCAGACGGGCAACGGGGCCTTCCGCCCCGCCGGTGAGGGCGATGATGCCCTCGGCCCGGTGCAGCAGCATGCCAAGATCAATGCAGGGGGCGGGGTCGGCGGCGGGAGAGAGATAGGAATCGCTCACGATGGCCAGCAAGTGACGGTAGCCCTCCTCATTCTGCGCATAGAGCGGCAGCTGCGCATGGCGGCGCGTGGCCATGGCCATGCCGGCGCCCTGTGGCATCAGCACGTTCAACGTGGCGCCGACAATGGGCTGGATGCCGCTATCCTTGGCCAGCTTGCTCCATTCCAGCGCGCCGAAGAGGTTGTTTCGGTCCGCCACGCCGATGGCGGGCATGCGGTGTTTCCTGGCGAACGCGGCCAGCACCTCCGGGCGGAGGGCGCCTTCGGACAGGGAATAAGCCGTGTGGACTCGGAGATGGACAAACGGAAGCATAAACGCCAGAATAGCCATTATTCTGCGCAAGGCAATGGAGGGAGCATGTCAGATTCAACCTTGAGGGACAAGGAACCGGTTTCCCTCAAAAGCACGTTTCGCAATGTGGTGTTTCCCATGCTTCTGGGCGCCTGCATCACAGTGTTTTTCTTCCATTTCGTGCCGGACATGATCGCCGTGCTTTGGAAAGATGTGTCCTTCAAGGATGCATTTGAGAAGTGCTGGGACAAGACCTATACCGGCTACCGCGACCTGCTGAACGGCCGGAGCGATCATTACGGGCTGCTCGGCTGGCCGATTCTGGGCGCCATCATCATGCTTTATATCAATAAAATCTCCAAGCTTTAGTAAGGTCTGTAATCTGGCCGTAACCTTTTATGGGCATGATGTGCTCCTCAATTCAGGGAGCATCGCATGACCGACCAGACGCCCGATACCATGCTGGAAGCCGCCGCGCAGGCGGAGAAGCTCGGTAAAATACGCGAAGGCGTCACCGCCAAAGGCGTTAAATGGCAGGTAGGCGGCGAGGCACTGCCCCTGGCGCAGCTCACCATTCCCAAAGGAGTGACCATCCTGGCCGAACCGGGCCGCATGGTAGAAATGGACAATGATATCGACATGCATGCCAGCCTGGCAGGCAAAGGCCTGGGCGGCGCGTTTAAACGGATGATCGGCGGTGAAGGGCTGGCACTGGTGGCGTTCGACAGCCTGGCCGATGGCCAGGAAGTGGTTATTTCCGCCGCGATTCCCGGCGAAATCATCACACGGGAATTAAAAGCGGGTGAGACGATTCTCTGCCAGCCGGGCGCCTTTATCGCCTGCGAAGACAGCGTGGATGTGAGCTTTGATCGTAAGTTCCGGCCGTTTCGCACCTTAATAAGCGGCGAAGGCCTGCTGATGCAGAAAATCACCGGCCCGGGGCTGGTGATGATGGCCGCGGGTGGCGTGGCGCATGAGCGCGTGCTGCAGCCGGGTGAAAAAATTCGCGTGAGCAGCGGCAAAATCGCCTATTACGACGAGGGGGTTAACCTGTCGGTCGAGGTTGTGGGCAACCTGGCCACCATGGTGTTTGGCGGCGAAGGCTTTACCGTGGCCACCCTGACCAATAACACGGACAAGCCGCTGCATATCTGCACCCAAAGCACCACGGCGCGCGAACTGACGGCCGAGCTGCTGAAATCCGTCGGCGCGCAGATGCAGACATCCAACCTTCTGGAAGCTTTGCGCTAGGCGGCCATGGACCTGCCCTCGCGTTATTTTAACGAAGCCCAGCGCGCCGCAGCCCTGTATGGTATCGCACGGCATGTTCATGCCATCCTGAGCGACGAGATATGGCGGCTGGTGGAAGCGGTGCGAAGCGGCGAAATCGATGCATATCTCTATGATATTCTCTATCAATCCGGCGCGGATGCAGGGGTTAACCAGCCCTATTACCGTTACCTTTACAACAGCCTGCAGGCGCTTATGGGGATTTCGGTGCCCCCCGTGCATGATGAGGCAGGCGACATCATCCGCGCCCATTTCATTGAAGGGCTGGCGCGCCAGGTAACGCCTATCTGCCAGCGAAACCTTCTGGAGCATGTGGATTCAGCCGTTCATCGCATCGGGCAGCGTTTCGGCATGGGCGAGCCTGCCCATGGCAGTGCACGGTTTCGCCTTGAAGTAGGCGCGATACCCGACCCGCAAGGAGGCTTTGACGAAGGCACGATAGGTGTGGATTGCTCACGGGTGGATGCGCTCACCCTTCCTGGAAAGCTTTATGAGGAGCATGAACGCTACAGCGTGCTGGCGTTGCTGCTGCTCATGAGCCTGTGCCGCCAGCTTGGTCGTGATGGTATTTCTCTGGAACATGAGCACGGGGCTTTTGTGCATTTGCAGCCCGGCGATGCGCCACATGCTCTCCTTCATGCCGATCTGGACATGGATGCGCTGATTCAGCGGCTCGCGCTCGCACAGGATATGCAGATTGAAACATGGCTGGACAATCAGCTTCAAGAAGCCGTCGCGGCCTCGGTGCATTGCACCAACGCCTTTGGCATTCCCGACTGGCTGGAGCGGATAGATCGGGGGGATTGCATCGCCTCTTCCAGCATCATCGGCATGGCGGCGCAGACACAGGCGGATATCGCCGTTACGGACAGGACAGGCTAGGTCTTCAGCCTTCCATAATCTCCTTCAGAAAATGCTGCACTTCCTCACTGAGGCTTGAGGCCTGGCCAGAAAGCGTCTTGGCGGCGGCCAGCACCTGCCTGGTGGAACCATCGGCCTTGTTGCTGGCCTCGTTCACGCGGGTGATGTTGTCGGAAATTTCCTTCACACCCGTGGCAGCGGTCTGCATGTTGCGGGAGATTTCATTGGTGACGGCGGACTGCTCCTCAATGGCGCTGGCAATGCCGATGGAATATTGATTCACCTGCGCGATGGCATCCTTGATGCTGGCCAGAACCTTCACCACCTCGCCCGATACGCCTTGGATACGCTCGATCTGAGCGGCGACATCCTCGGTGGCTTTGGTGGTCTGCTGGGCCAGGTTCTTCACTTCCGATGCCACTACGGCAAAGCCCTTGCCATATTCGCCTGCACGGGCGGATTCGATGGTGGCATTCAGCGCCAGCAGGTTGATCTGGTTGGCGATGTCCTGAATCATCTGCACGATGTCGCCAATGGCCTGGCTGGCCTCGGCCAGCGTTTTGGCGGCGCTGTCGGCGGCGCCGGTGCTGGCAACCGCCTGTTCCACCGCCTGCATGGATTGCGTTACCTGCGAGGCAATCTCACGCACCGAGGCGCTCATTTCCTCTGCCGCGGCGGCTACGGCCTGCACGTTGTTGTTCGCTTCGTCGGAAAGATCGGCGGCGCGACCGCTGCGGCGGGTGGTGGCCTCCACACTGCCTGCCATTTCCTCCGCTGTGCCGCTCAACTGCTCAGCCGCGCTGGACACGGTGCCGATGGCCTCCTCCGCCTTGCGCTGGAAGTCCTGAATAGCTTCTTCCACACGACGCTGCCGTTTTTCCCTGCGGGTGGATTCATGGCGCTGCTCATCGGCGATCCTGTCGGCATTGATGGCCGTATTGCGGAAGGATTCCAGCGCGCGCGCAATGTCGCCAATTTCGTCCTGACGGTCGAGGTTGGGCACCTCAAAATCCTTTTCCCCCTGTTCCAGGCGACGCATGCAGCCGATCATGTTCACAATCGGCTTGGCAATAAGCCTGCGTGACCAGAAAAAGCCCATGCCGCCGACCAACAGAATGAGCGCGCCGGAGATGACAATCTGCACATCGCGCTGCTTGTTCACATTATGCATGAGCACAGAGGTAGGCAATTCGTATGCCAGCACCAGGTTTGTGCCGTTGAGCCTGATGGCTTTCATGCCACGCCCAACCTGTTTGTCACCGGTGTTGGAAGGCACATCATATTGCGCGACAGGTTCGTCGGATGATGAGGCCATTTCGTAAACGTCGTTATATTTACCTGTTATTTCAAATGGTGTTTTAGCATGGGCTTCGTCCGCATGGAGCACATAGTCGGAACCGAAAACGGTGAACTGACCCTCGTCATTTTTGCTTTTGGCGCCCACCATGCTCACAAAGCGAGCCTCCGGAAACTGAACGGCCACCATGCCGACTGGGTTGCCCGCCGCATCGACAATGGCGATGCCCGTAAAGCCGGAAATCTCCCCGCCGCTGGGAGCGTAGGGCGCAAAATCACTGTAAACTGGTTTTTCGCCGTTTTTTTGCGCCATCGCGTTTTTGTAGAGCCGGCCAAGTGGGGTATCCTTTAATTCGCCTTCGGCAAGGTTGCCGCCAAAATCCGGCTCTTTGTTGATGGAATAGAGGATGTTGCCTTTTGTATCGATCAGGAACAGATCATAATATCCCTTGATTTCGGCTATATGCTTCAAGGCTGCATGGTGCGTTGCATGGGCGGCGCTGTAAGTGCTGCCATCACCCGCATCTGCCAGTTTGCTGCGATCTTTTATCGGGTAGGGGTTATCGTCGCCATAGCGCTTTCTCGCCTCTGCCAGGCTGGATGTCGCCTCAGTGACCAAAAATGCATCCAGTGCCGCGCGAATCTGAGGGGATTCGCCCATGTAAATGACATCCTTGTCAACGCTTTCAAAAAAGCCTTGTACGGTTTCCGTTTTGCGTTCGGCGGTGAATTCCAGTGTTTTTATGGCTTCCTGGCGATAGTCATCCAGGCTTACATAGTATGTGATGACCGATCCCAGTACAGCCGTCATCATGGAGGCCAGGGTTACCATGGCTGGAATAGCGACAGACAGGCGCATGTTCATGGTCATTACCGAAGGCTAGGGTTTTCGAGGTATCTGGGCAGGGCTTAAGCGGCCTGAAACTACCCAGCGATACTTAACAAATGCTTGATTGGCAAAAGAGATTTTTAAGGCGAGTGGCAGCAATTGGCACGCGGCTTGCATTGGTTAGGTTGCAGGAGACGTGTTATGTCAGATTATAACTGGGTTCCAAGCTATAATAGCCGCAATATGAGCGACCGCTACCGGCAATATTCGGAGCGGGCGAATGAGCATGGCTCGGCAGATTCTTCCAGCAAAGCCGAAAAAAGCTCGGAATTGAGCTTTGGCGATGTGGTGGATGCCATCAATCCGTTGCAGCAATTGCCGATTGTCGGTTCCATTTACCGCGCCGTTACCGGCGACCAGATCAGCGATGCCGCCCGCGTAATGGGCGGAACGCTTTATGGCGGCCCAATCGGGGCGGCCGTGGCGGTGGCCACCGTCACGCTCAAAAATGAAGAAGGGCTGGACCTGGACAAACCGGTTATGGCCATGCTGGGTAAGGAACAGCAGCCGACCGACGAAAGCGCCACCATGCTGGCCGATGCCTCCGACGCGACTGATAGCGATGTAAAAGACACCACCGTGATGGCGGCGACAGAGGATCCCAACGTATTTGACGTGGCAGACAGTGCCGATGCCGCCCAGCAGGCCGCGCCCACCGTGCCCGTTGCCAGCTCGGCCCTGCCGAGTGTCGAAAACAATGCGGATGCATCCCTGGATGTGGCCGAGGCGCCCAAGGAAGCCCCGGTTAAACTGGCCAGCATTCCCACCCCGGCCGACAAGCCGGACGCACCCGTCCATGCAATGCATAAAACATCCGAACATCCGGTTACCTTCCGCCCGGCAGGCAGCCGCAGTTTCAGCCTGGATGCCTACCGCAACGGCACGGTAACCCATGAGGGCTTTACCCGACCTGAACCGGCCCGCGTTGGCGCACCCAGCCGTGCCAACCGCGATATCGAGGCAAGCCCCGCGCTAATCGCCTCGCTGATGGCGGATTCGGACAGCTCCACTGCCGCTGCAATGGCTCAGGGCGGCCCGGAATCCCCGCTGCCGCTGGATATGGGTGGAATGGTGCCCCCCATGCGCGAGGCCGGCAGCACCCTGACCAAGAAAGAAGCCATGCGCACAGTGCTGGAAACCATGCAGGACCTGAGCAGCATCAAAACCCTGCCGCCTGAACTGGCAAACGCCCCGGTACCGGTGGCAAAGCCGGTGAACCATGTCGCGAAAGAGGCCGCCAATCTGTCCGCCGCGGATAATACTTAATTAACCCACGGATTAATCGTTAATTAGTTAGTGTTTGTTAGGCTGACCCGCGTAATGAAGGGTCGGTTTTGTGTTTACAGGTGAAGATTTCATTCTGCCGGAGGCACTCATTGTAAGCGGGACGGATTTTCTGTCCCCTGAGGCATTTCGTGAGCAATTCAAGAAAGAATATGCGGCAGGCACCGTTGCTTCGAATACCACGGCCATTGCCCTAGAACGCAAGCAAGACAGCGATAACCGCATCAAAAACTATGATCGCATCGATAACCCCAAAACCCCAATATTGGGCATAAGCGGCGATAGGCTGGCTGACGGTAATCATTGCATGTTATATTGCCAGGAGAAGGGTATTTCTCCTGTTCCTGTACTCGTACCACGCAGACAGGTGGACTCGGTTCGGGGTATCATTCAGCAGCTTAACGATGACGCCTTGCTGGATCAGCTTTATGAGAAAAGCAAAGCATTCTACGAAGCCAAACTGGTGGAAAAGAAAAAGCTGAATACCAAGGGCAATCCCGATGGCAGCGCGTTGTTCAATCAATATACCAGCAGCAATTCCAGCCAGATGCCTGTTCAGGAACCTGCACAAGAAATACAAGTTTTCAATAATCTCATCCGGGTGCAGATCAGCGACGCTAAATTTGCTGTTTTTGACGGTGAATGGGACTTAGCCCGATCCGCTTATGCCGAAGCCTATATCAAACACCAGGTGGGTGGAAAGCATTGTAAAGTTGTGCGTTACAACGCTAACGCCAATAAGGAACAGATGCTGGCGGGGGATGATGTAAGGCGTAACAGCGGCCTGTATGATGTGGTTGTGGCGATTCACCAATCACCCCAGGGAAATAAGATTCCTGCTTATGCGGATAGCATTCAATCCCTGCAAAAGATGCTGGCCAACCAAGCCCGTATCTGGGTGGACGATAAACTTGAAGCCCTGATTCAGCAGCACCGCTCGCAAGGCGGAATACCGGACGGCATCACCAATCCCCAAATAAAAGCCAAAATCATTCCGGAATCCGATGACGCGCTGCTTAGAATTACGGCCGATCTATTGGAGCGCGGCAATATCCACGTACCGAACCCCTTTACATCCGTTAGGAAAGAAGACGATGTCATCAGCAATAAAGTGTGGGACGATCTAATTGCGGGCAATCATTATTCCCCCAATCAATTTTTGGGCCACCTTGAAAAGACGGTTAACAGCGTACTTGTTCCGGAAGAGATTTCCGTTGGCACGACGCAGAATATAGGCGGCAGAGCCCTCAGTCATTTGCTCGAGAATGGCTATACCGGTATGGTGGCGCGTGTTTTTAACCACGACATGAACCTCTTTCGTGAGACGCTTGGCCTTACCGACAGGAATGGGCAGACCATTGCTCTGGCTTATGTCTCTTACGGGCAGGATCTGAAGGCCCTGGTGTCGAACCTCAAATTCAGCAGTCATGCGGAATTCATCCGGGAATATGGCCTGAACAATATCGCCACCTTCACCAAGCACAGCTATGGCGCCGTGCTTAAGGAGCTGGGGTTCGACTGCTCTACGCTTGATGGAATTGAGCGTTATGTTCAGCAGGTGCATCGGGGTGATTATGTTGAATTCATGGACCGTAATTTTCATTCGCTGGAAACGGGCCGCCATATTGCAATCAATGAATTCAACCTGTCGCTGGATGATTTGGCGAAACTGACGGAACGCGCCATTGCCGGCCAGAGCCCCAACGTGGCGGGCAGGATCATTTTTGACCTTTGGGGCGAGGGGCTTGGGCTGTTTTTAGAAACGGCAAGGGTCGATTCCGTCATCGCGCTGGCAGAACTTGCCGGACAGCTGAATTTAAAAAATGGAAATGACCCACATCCGCTGGCCAGCTTCGCCAAAGGGATGTTTGGCAATGAAGTGCATCTGGTGGCACAGGCAACCAAGCATCTTCATTTGCGGCTGGCCAATGAAACGGATTTCACCCTTATGCTGGGGCTCTGCAACGGCAGCCCAACCGAACTGGTGACACGCAACGGCGCAACCAACCTGCAAGCATTTGCCAGGCTCCATGATATTTCGCCCCGAGTCTGTTTTGAACGACTTTTCGGCACAAGCAAAGGCCAGGATGCGCTGACAAAAATGGGGGAAAAGTTTCCGCAGGTGCTGGATGCAGGCTCGCCTTATAACCCAGCATGGCTTGCAGAGGCCATTGGCGTTCCTGAAACCGAGTTGAATGGACTGCAGGAAATTATACGTACGGAGCGTGCGCACGCGGCGGCAAAGATTGCGGCAGCCATTCAGGAGGCCGCTAATCTTCATGCCGGATCGGACAAGGATGCAAAAGCAGGCCTTGGTGCCGTCAAGGATATGCTCGGCCTTTTGGATATCGAGGCTACCGTCAGTATCTCGTCCCTCACGCCGGATGTGAATAATCTTGTTCCCGTCATCGATATTCAATTTGCGCCATCTGCCGATAAGGATGCCAGGGACATGGCGTGGGCCTATCTGCAACGGGGGCTTGAAAAGATCGGGAAGAAAGAACTGAGCGAGCGGTTTTTCGTTTCCGGCGCGCAGGATGGCTCGGACACGTTGAGATTATGCGTACGGGAAAAGAACATTCCCAATGCGCAGAACTTCACCCGCGCCGTCATACGGGCAGATGAGCTGGCGTTTCAGGACATGGCCTGCCATCAGATGACCGGTGTTTTTGAACAGCAGCAGGCCTCATTCAAAACTCCCTTTGAGCGATTCGACCTGCTGAATGTGGACCCGGCGGATGTGCACCATGCCCATCAAAACGGCCAATATTCTCCGCAGGTCAGTGGCGAACCGCCTAACCGCACCGTCAGGTTTTTCCAGATATGGGATGACCACGCCATCACCATGCTGGTGCCGAGCCCGGC
The DNA here is from genome assembly GCA_016124905.1 of bacterium. Classification (NCBI taxonomy): domain Bacteria; species bacterium. The sequence continues at coordinate 18,526 of WGMV01000029.1, read as the reverse complement.
CAATCGCGGCAATAACCAGAAACATGACACAGGCGAAGCAAACCTTACATTCGCGACGTTCTTTGGCCTGAAAGGCGAGCTGGCCGCAACACCGATTAAGGTGATTGCACATGGGCAGCAATGGCAGAGCGACCCACGTCTTGTCGAATTCTCCATTCCGGAACCGCTGCTTTCACAGGTCAAGCAGGCCATGGAAGCGCAGCGGCAGAGGGAGCAGGCCGCCAAAGAGGCCGAGCAGGTAACAGGATTCGATAATAGGATTCGCGCTATCCTGACGTTTGATGCCACCATTGCCGATTATGTGGATTACGTGGTCAGGCAGGATGATGGCAAGGTTGTCGCAGGTAATGGGTTTTCAGATGAGTTCAACGCCTCCGGCAATGCGCCCAGGCCATTTGCCCAACTGGCACAATTTGCGCCTGATGGCGTGCTGACGCGTGAACGGGTGGAGGCCACGACCGACCTGGCGGGCTGGGACGCGCTGATGGCGGATATGCAGAGCGCAACAGGCTTGCGCGATGAATGGATTGACCGGGCGGAGGATATTGCCGGGCGCCTCTACCAGATTTTCAAACATAAGGAAACCATTGTTGAGTTTAATAAAGAGCATGGCCGCTTTGAGGTGGCAAACACCCTCAAGCATGGCAATTATTGGAGAGATGTGGCGCCAGAGCATGTGGTGGCGCGCTTAAACGCGGCTATGAAACCGGATGCGCTGAAAGATGCGAAAGCTGCGATTGAAGATGAGTTTCGTCATATCATAGGCGATGCGGTAAAGCATTTTGAGGCGCAGCGAGATGTTCTCACCCAAAACCTTGTTACGGTGCAGGCATCGATAAAAACGCTGCAGGATTTCGGCGTGAAGCTTGTGGATAATAAGACATTGCAGGAGCATCTAGGCGGGTTTGAAACGGACAAGGCGCGCCATGAACTCACCTCCACTTCGCTAAATTTCCCGGCCCATATTCCCAGCGTTACACCCTTTGACACCCCAGATCCCAAGCCGGTTCCCATACATAAAGACCCTGGTAGTTTTAAGCCAACACCCGAGCAGACACTGGCCTGTTTTAAAAACGTGCTAAAAGCAGCAAAAATGAACCCCGACCATGCGTTTCTCTATCATGGAGAAATCATGATAGCCCATGTGCCCGGGCCGTTGGGACGGCTGCAAAACTCTGCCAACGCAGCTGAAAAAGCCCTTAAGAACGCTGGCCTTGTCGCCTCTGATAAGCCTGTGAGATATTCAGACGCCAACCCTGCCGGCAATCCGATCAAAGGAGCCGCTGGCTACGTGACGGTTTCGCTTAACAGCAATGAATATGGGCAAAAGGTGAAAGATGCCATCAGCCAATGGCAGAATGAACAGTCCAATACGGAACATCAAGCCGCTTTGGCGGAATATGAGAAAGAAGCACCTGCCCGCATACGCCAGGCCGCGCATATGAGAAATATCGAGATTGACCGGCAGAATGATGCGGCAATTGCGGCAACGCAAACGCATCGCGCCGCGCATGTGGAAGGCGCGCTTGGCTTTATGGTCGCCCATCTTGATACGCTTGAATCGAACCCCAATCACACATTCCCGCAAGATCAACTGGAAGCCTTGCGGCATCTTAAAAAGTTTTATGCAGAGTCCACGGTTAACAACAGCGGCACCTATAAGCGGGATGTGGCTTTAGTGCGGTTTGATACCAGTAAACCCGGCTATGATCCGGAACGTTTGACCGAATCACTAAAGGTATTGGGATTCACGCCCGGATATACCAAGACCCATAATGTGACGCGTGTGACAACCGGCATTTATATTTTGGATCAACACCCTGAAACGCTGGAGGATGTTCTTACCAAGCTGGATACGGTGGTGGGTAAGTTTGTAAGCGCGTGTGGCACCCCATCCGCACGTTTAAACGATGCAAAAATAGCCAAGGTAACGCTTGAAGGCCAGCGTAATGGCCAGCAAGAAACAGTGGTAAAAGAACGCGCGGAGCTGATTGATGAATTGAGGGGGCTGACCGGTTATAACCCCATCATCATGCAGCCGCTGGAGCTGCCGGATAAGAACCTGATCGAAAGCTCGTTTGAGCAGGCGATTTCTCAGCTGAAAAATTCGGATATACCGCGTTGATTCAACCCGCCTGGGACGGGCGGATGAGGAAGGACTCCATCGCATGGAGAGCTTCCAGGGCATTGTCGTTCAGGGTTTTTAGCTCGAGCAGAATGTCCTCGATGGAAGAATCAAGCGACATGGCGCCAAAGACGACATAGACGTCGCCCATTTTGCCGTAGGACGACAAAGGCATGGGGATGGAGAGCTCCAGCATGCGCTCCCACATCTCATGGCGTTTGGACAGGATGACGTCCTGATCGCGGAAGAGGTGGACGATAGACAGGAGCTGGGAGGCCGAGGCGGCGACGTACATGGGCAGGGAATCGCGGTCGCGGATGAGCAGTTCCAGCATCGGCACGGGGCCGTCCACCAGTTGGATGTCAAAGCGCAGGTCACTGTCCGGGCGGGCGCCTTCCACTTCGAGCCGGGCAGATAGGTCGTGCAAATAGGTCATGGATGCACCCTAGCAGGCTTCTGATTAAAAAAGGCTTGATGTTGGTTGTTCCGGGTGCGGTCATAAAAACGTCACGCGGCGGGTTTATCACAGGCCATCTTTAAATGGAGCGCCCTATGCCGAAAAGCCCTTTGCATGACTGGAACTATGGCTGGAATATCTGCTTTCCCGATGCGGAAGCGGCCCAGGCTTTTGCCGGTAAATTGCTTGATGCCCTTCAGGCGGCTAAGATTCCGACAGACAAGGTCGTTTATTACGGCAATGGGGCCGACGAGTTGACGGCGATAGAATGGCTTTTGCGGGAATCCGGTCTGTCCTATATGGCGGCAAAGGGCATTGATGGCTATGTCGCGGGCCTGGCAGGCGAAGAGGGGCGCAATGCCGCCAATGTTGTCAATGTGCTGGTGCCAACGGTGGCGCTTCCATCGGCACAATCGACCCAAACCACTCAGATTGTCCGTATGCTGGCCGAACAAGAGCAGGTGCAGGCATTTTTTGTGCCCGGATTTGTCGGCAAGTAATCAATAACGCCGCTTATCCCGCTTTTTGTCCCAGGCATCAAAGGGATCTTCCCCCTCCTCTTCCAGCATTTGCATGCTGGGAATGCTGCGCTGGGATGCTTCCTGCGCGAACTGATCGTAGATGAAGGCATCATCGAAGCCGCTGAGGGCGGCGCGTTCGCGGCTTGCCGCAAAGACGATGCGGTCCACATGCGCCCAATAGGCGGCAGCCAGGCACATGGGGCATGGTTCGCAGCTGGTATAAAGCACGGCCCCGTGCAGGTGAAACTGGCCCAGGGATTTGCAGGCCTCGCGGATGGCGACCACCTCGGCATGGGCGGTGGGGTCGCAATCGCCGGTAACGCGGTTCCAGCCCGTGCCGATGATCTCACCATCCATCACCAGGATGCAGGCGAAGGGTCCACCCTCGTTGCGGGCCTGCACCTCATGCGCCAGATGGATGACATGGCGCAGAAAGTGCTCGTCTTGTTGCTGGGATGATTGCATCGGTGGAAATCCACGTTATTTTGTCCACTATAGCGCTGAGTTGCACAATAAGAGGTTAATCATGTCTGAGGCTCCTGTTGCACGGATCTACCGCCCCGCTAAAACGGCCATGCAGTCCGGCAAGCGGAAAACCGGCGCGTGGGTGCTGGAATTCATCCCGCAGGAGCGCAAGCGCATCGAGCATATCATGGGCTGGACCGGATCAGGCGATATGCTGCAGCAGCTCAAGCTGGCATTCCCAACCAAGGAAGAGGCCGTCAGCTACGCCGAGGAACGGGGCATCCGCTTCGTGCTGGGCGTGCCGCACGACCCGGCGCTTCAGGTGAAGGCCTATGCCGATAACTTCTCCTTTAACCGGGTGCGCGCCTATGCCGGGCTAACCAACACACCCACGGCGGCCATACCACGCATGGCCACACCGGCCTCCCCCGCCAAGGCCAATGCCGCGCCCATGCAGCAGCAGGCGGCCGTGGCACAGGAAGCCGGCAATAAGGCCATTGAACCCTCCTCCGCCACGACCAAGAAAATGGTGGCCGAAGTCGGGCGCCCTATTGTTCCCGTGTTAAAACCCGCCGCCAAGAAAAAGCTTATCCAGGTGGCGCCAAGGCCAGTGGCTGGCCAAACGCCGCGCAAAGCGACCGCGCCTGCCGCACCCAAGATTACCAAACCCGTTGCATCCGGCGCTGCCAAACCGGCAAAACCTATTGTTGCGTTAAAAAAGCCGCTGCCGAAACAACCGGGCAAAAAGAAATAGGCCCCCGAGGGACTAACAAGCGGTTAATCGCTTCTTCACCTCGCCTTGGTATGGTTCCAACAGGAGGAAACCGCCGCCATGAAGAAATTTTCCATCCCGTGCGATTTCGGCGGCAAGAAATCCCCCTTCAGCGTCTATATCGGCGAACCGAACCCCAAGAACCATCCGTTGCAATTTCAGGCTGACTGGCTTTCTAAGGAGCGAGGCGGCACCATCCCGCCCGAGGTGATGGAAAGCTTTGAGAAGCTTCATAAAATATCCCAGGAGCAGGGCGTTTCCTTTGAGGAGTTATGCGTCTACGCACTTGGCGCGGCGCAGGAGGAAGAGAAGAAGCGCCAGACAACCGGCGGCGCGGCCGCAGCAAAACCCGGCGCGCCCGGCGCTAAAGCGGCACCCGTGCCCGGCCTGCCCAAACCCGGCGCGACAGCCGCAGCGGCGGCAAAACCCGCCCCCGCAGCAGGCGGCCTGACCAACCCATTCGCCAAGAATCAAGGCGCGGCGAAACCGCCAGCCGCGGCAGGCGCCGCCGCTCCGGCCAAACCGGCCACGCCCGCTGCACCGCCCGCTGCACCGGTTGCGCTGCCGCCAGTGGCCCAACCCGCCAAGCCGCCCGAGGCCGCAACCAAGGCACCCACCGTGCCCGGCCCACCCGCCAAGCCGCCGACCAACCCGTTCAAACCGGCGGCAACCGCCCCCACCACGGCAGACCCGAACAAGGCGCCCCCGGCCAACCCCTTCGCCGCGCAGGAAAGTGGCGGCGAGGAGCAAACAGACAGCCAGAACGGCGGCGCGGCATGAGTTCAAGCCTCCACCAGATCAGCGTGGAAGAGCTTGCCGAACGCCTCGGCAAAGATACCAAACTGGCGGTGCTGGACGCATCTTGGCACATGCCCGCCAGCGGTCGGGACGCATTGCAGGAGTTCAATGCCGCGCATATTCCCGGGGCGCAGTTTCTGGATATCGACGAACTGGCCGACCAAACGACTCCCCTGCCCCATATGCTGCCGTCACCCGGGGCCTTTGCCCAAGGGATGGCGGAGCTTGGCATTACGCCGGAACATGAAGTGGTGGTTTATGACAGCGCAGGGTTGTTTTCCGCCGCGCGCGCCTGGTGGATGCTAAAAGCCTTCGGCCACCGGCAGGTGCGGGTGCTGGCAGGCGGTCTGCCTGCCTGGAGGGCGGCGCGACAGATGGTGGCGGGGGATTATGTGAACCCTGCGAAGACGGATTACCCCGTTCCTTCGCCTGCCCGGCTTGTGTGCGACCTGCATGGGCTGCAACGGCAGATGCTGGACGGGCGGCAAGTGGTGGATGCGCGCTCCTCCGCACGGTTCGCCGGGCGCGAGGTGGAACCGCGCGAACATATGCGTCAGGGCCATATACCGGGCAGTTTCCATGTGCATTATGCCAGCCTGCTGGACCCCATCTGCAAGCAACTGCTGCCACCTGACAAGCTCAGGAGCCTGTTTGAGGCGGCGGGGGTAAACCTGGCCAAACCCATCGCCACCACCTGCGGCAGCGGCGTGACGGCAGCGGTGCTGTGCCTGGCGCTTGCCGAAATCGGGCACGAAGACTGGGTGTTGTATGACGGCTCCTGGGCGGAATGGGGCCAGGCGGAGATGCTGACGCCGGTGGAGCATGATATCGGCCGGATGACGGGTATCCATATTCCCACCCTGGTGACGGGGGAGGTAACCTACACCATTCTGGAAATGTCCATGCCGCCGGATAAGGCCATGCCCGTGGCCCCGACGGGCGATATGGAGCTGATGTATGCGGAGGATATACCCCTCAGCTATTATCGCTATCTCTACCATCGTATTGGCCGCCCCTGGCACTGGAGCAGCCGCCTGCGCATGGATGACACGGAGCTGACGGATTACCTGCACCACCCGATGCATGAGGCACATGTGCTTTACCATAAGGGCGCGCCTGCGGGTTATTTTGAACTTAACCTGCGAAACCCGGAAGAGGCCCGCATCCCCTATGTCGGCCTTTTGCCGGACCATATGGGCAGGGGGCTCGGCAAATACCTGATCTATACGGCCGTGAACCTCGCCTGGAAACATGCGCCGGAACGGGTGATGGTGAATGTGTCCTCGCTGGACCATCCGCGCGCATTGCTGTTGTTACAGCAGGCCGGGTTCACGGTCAGCAGGCAGGAACGCAAGCTGGCCACGCTCTATCGGGATTAGCGAACGGCTGCCTGGCCTTCCACGACGGATTCTCCACTCATGAGCGCGCGCCAGAGATCCAGGTCGGAGCTTGTGTCCCTGTCACCTATGATGTGCTGATCGGCCTGGGCCAGAATATCGCCCGGCTGCACGGAACTGAAGATCTGCCTGGTCTGGCCATCTTCCTGAATCATGGACAGGCCAACACAGGGCACTCCTTTGACAAAATCGCGCACGGCAGCGCCCGTAAAATGCATTCGCAGCGGATGCCCTGCCACTTCCAGCGGGATGTTCAGCAAGGGTTCGGGCCAATGAACGTGCCCGGCCAGCACATGATGAACCTCACCATTGCACAGGGCCCTGGCCAGTTGGGCCATTTCTTCGGCCAGCCGCTCAATCGCCTGACGGTCGAGTTCCGAAACTCCATGGGATTCGGGAATTTCCCTGAGGCTTTGCAGGAACACCTCCCTTGAGCCCATATCCAAAAGCCGCTCCATTCCGATGCCCGAGCCCGACGCCACGTCGTTCAAGGCATATTCCATGCGATTGATGAGGTATTCCTTGGGGAAGTTTTTTTCCGCCACAATGCCGGTGATCAGCATTTTCACGATGCCGTAAATGCCCGCCATAATGGGGTTCGGCTTGGGGATTTCCGCACTGTCGCTATCCGCCACCAGGGCGGGCACTTCCAGCTGCTCGCTTTTTTTCGCGCCGCCGAATACGTGCTGTCCGTGCAGCGCCAGGATATCGCCCCGATGATAGAAATATTTGCGGTATTCCAGACGGCCGGGAAATTCGCTCTCCAGCTCATGCAGGAGCTTTATGTATTCGGGATGATTATCGTGATTGCCCTCCACATAAACGACGTGGAGATGCGGGAAATCCTGTAGAATGCGGCGCACCACCGACAGGCCCGCCTTGACCGGATCATACCCGGGCATGGGCTCGTCCAAATCGGGCAAATCTCCGTTTATCAGGCACAGGCCCTGGTCAAGCGCGCCGAGGGCGACCTTGTCTTCCAGCTCCTGCAAACGCGCATAAATGCGCTCGAGCTCTTTCTTGCCTGTGCCGTAAAGCGTTGTCAGATGAAGATCTGAAAAGACTTCTATGCCCGTCAGGCCTGTATTGATTTCCGTCATGCGTATCTCCAGTTGCGGGAGACCATAACCGAAAGCTGTTACGGTTTTTTAACAGTATTTTCCTGCGTGGATTGGCTTAGCTGGTCGATCTGGGACTGCATCTGGGTGGCCGCGGCTTCGTATTGCGCAGCTTTGTCTGGGTTGCCATGCTCCTTCAGCGCGGCGGCGGCCTGGGTATAGATGGTGGCGATGCCCCGAAGCGCCACCACACGATATCCCCTGATCACGTGAACGGCGGCATCATCCTCCGGCAAGGCGGTGCCGGTCAATTTAAGCAGGCGCTGGTAGAGTTCCTCGGCGGTGCGCAAATCGTTACCGCCCTGGATGGCAGCTTCCGCGCCGGAAGCCAGGAAGGCGGCCTTGCCCAGCATGTCCTTATTCTGGTCGCACATGGCCTCGCCCTGGCCGATGAGGTTCTGCACTTCGGCGGCATTGCCCATTTCCTCGGCATTACGGATGCGGGTGACCAGGCCATCGGTGTAGCAAAGGCCTAGCGAATTTCCTGCATCGAACAGAGCGGCTTCCTTGGCCAGGTCCACTCCTTTGAGCAACGGGTCGGTTTCAGGCGGTTTTTGAGAGGCCAGCCGCGCACCGTAAACCGCCGCACAGACCACCACCAGGATGGCAAGCGCCACCCAGCTGAAGCGGTCGAAATGCATGAAGCTTGCGATGTTCGGTCTTTTGAATCTCAGCATGAGGCACCCTGTGTAGCCTTAAGCTAGCCTTGCGGCGGGCTTGGCGCAAGATGCCGTATTTACCGTATGGAATATTCACGCTTCCGTCACATTAGCGTCATCGGAGCCGTATTATACAGGCAGCATAACGATTAAAATAATGGAGTCATGCATGGCACTTTCCCTTCAATCCGCCGATGATAACCTGCTGATCCTTAATGGCCTGGAAGTTTCGTTACTGCAGGCCCTGGGCGCGAGACTAAATAGATCGGAAGCTATTACCGGCCCGGAAATACTGGACATGCTGTTCGAACTTGAACAGCAGGGCGGGTTGAAGCGCTTGCCCGGCTTGACCGATGAAAGCCTGCCCCAGACAATGCGCGTTATGAGGCTGCAAGCCGAGATGCGGGCTGTATTCACCGAAGCCGGAGAGAAAACCGTGCTTGAGATGGCCAAAGGGGACCTGGAAAAGGACGTTCCGGCAGCCATTCGCGCGCTTGACGGGGCCGACCGCAACGCCGTGCTGCACGTCCTCAACGAAGCGCTGAGGACGTGGGAAGCCGAATATAGCAACGGCGTGGTTTAGTTATTTGCCCGTGTGACGCAGCAGGCGCAGCTTGCCGCCATCGTGGATGGTGAGGCTGACCTTGCCCTGGCAGAGTTCCAGCGCGTATTGGCCGAACACTTCCTTGCGCCAGCCGTTCATGGCATCCACCTCGGCCTTTTCGCCATAGAGGGCGATTTCTTCCAGTTCCCAGGTGTTGGCGAGCATGCGCGGGGCGACACGGGCGACCTCGGCGCAATGCCATAACAGCACGCGGAGCAGCTCCACCGTAGAATCCGGAATGGTCGGGCGGATGGCCGGGCGCGGCAGCTTGGGCAGGTCCTCGGCCGGTTTGGCGAGCACTTCCAGCACTACGCCGACAATGGCCTCGGCGGTGGAATCGCTCATATGGCCGCGCACGCCGCGCAAGCGGCGCAGGGCTTCCACGCTTTGGGGGGTGGTGGCGGCGATTTCCATCAGCCCGTCATCCTTCACCACCCATTGGCGCGGATGGTTGCGGCGCTGGGCTTCGCGCTCGCGCCAGCCAGCCAGGCCCTGCACCATCGCCACGAACAGCGGGTTGCGGGAGCGGAGGCGCATTTTCTCCCAGGCCTTTTCGGGGGCCGGGTTGTAGGTTTCGGGGTCGATGAGGGTTTTCATTTCCTCTTCGATCCAGCCCTGACGCTCCACCTGGGTAAGGATGTCGTTCAGGTGATGATAAAGTTCCGGCAGGTAGGTGACGTCGCCCAGGGCGTATTCCACCTGTTCCGGACGCAGCGGGCGCTGGGCCCAATCGGTGAATTGCTGGGCTTTTTCCAGGTTCACGCCGAGCACGTCCTTGACCAGGCGGGCGTAGGAGGCATTCTCGCCAAAGCCGCAAACCATGGCCGCCACCTGGGTGTCGAACAGGTTCTGGGGGACCTTGCCGCCGAGGAGGTTGTAGAAAATCTCCATATCCTGCTTGCAGGCGTGGAAGATCTTTACCAGCTCATCGTTCATGATCAGCTCGAGCAGGGGCTGAAGGTCGATGCCTTCGGCCAGCGGGTCGATGGCGCCGATATATTCGTCGTTGCCGGCCTGGATGAGGCAAAGTGTGGGGTAATAGGTCTTTTCGCGCATGAATTCGGTATCGAGCGCGATATAAGGACCGGCAGCCAGAAGTTCGCAGAATGCCTTAAGTTCTTCGTTGGTGGTGATCACCCCTTTGGAGCTGCGTGCGTGGTACGGACGAGCGGGAGCATTGCGACGGTTGTTGGCGTGGCGGCTGGAAGTTTTGCGACGTGGGCGCATGCAGGGTTGTTTCCTTAAGTCATTTAACTTTTGTTTTTCATAAAACGATGCTCTATAGCACAGCTAATTCCTTAATAAAGCAAGAAACCATATGGTGGCTCGCTACGCTCGCTTCACGCGCCTATTAAGGCGCGGGACCTCAATGGTCCAACTCGCTGCGCTCGTAACGGTGCCCTGTATCATCGTTTTAGATTTAGAGAAGTCATTATGCATCGCTACCGCACCCACCACTGTAACGAATTGAAAACCAGCCATGTCGGGCAGGAAGTCAAGCTTTCCGGCTGGGTTCACCGTGTGCGGGACCATGGCAACCTGCTGTTCATCGACCTGCGGGACCATTTCGGCATCACCCAATGCGTGACCGAAGCAGGCGAAAAACCCTTCGAGACCGCCAGCGCCGTGCGTCTGGAAAGCGTGGTGACCATCACCGGTGCTGTGACCAAACGCGATGCCGAGGCCATCAACGCCAACATCCCGACCGGTGAGATTGAGGTGCGGTTGAGCAGCTTCGCCCTGGAATCCGCCGCCGAGGTGCTGCCGATGCAGGTGAATGCCGAGCGCGAATTGCCGGAGGAAACCCGCCTGAAATACCGCTTCCTCGATTTGCGCCGTGAGAAGCTGCACAAAAATATCATCCTCCGTTCGGCGGTGATTGCATCGCTGCGCCGCCGCATGATTGAGCAGGGGTTTATGGAATTCCAGACACCGATCCTGACGGCCAGCTCGCCGGAAGGCGCGCGCGACTTTCTGGTGCCGAGCCGCATGCACCCGGGCAAGTTCTACGCGTTGCCGCAGGCGCCGCAGCAGTTCAAGCAGCTGCTGATGGTGAGCGGGTTTGACCGTTATTTCCAGATCGCCCCGTGCTTCCGCGATGAGGATGCGCGCGCCGACCGCAGCCCGGGCGAGTTCTACCAGCTTGATATCGAGATGAGCTTCGTGACGCAGGAAGATGTGTTTGCTGCCATTGAGCCCGTGCTGGAAGGCGTGTTCAAGGAATTCGGCGATAAGGTGGTGACGCCCGCGCCCTTCCCCCACATCACCTATCGCGATGCGATGCTCTATTATGGGTCCGACAAGCCGGACCTGCGCAACCCGCTGAAGCTGGCGGATGTGACAGAGGTATTCCGCGATTCCGATTTCGGCATTTTTGCTAAAGCCATTGCCAATGGGCAGGTGGTGCGCGCTGTGCCTGCGCCGAAAACATCCGAAAAGCCGCGCAGCTTCTTTGACAGCATGAATGACTGGGCGCGTGAACAGGGCGCGCCGGGCATGGGCTATATCATTTTCGGCACGGACGGCGCGGCCAAGGGGCCGATTGCCAAGTTCCTGAACGAAGAGCGCCTGGCCAAACTGAAGGAACTGACCGGCATGGGCGCGGGCGATGCCGTGTTCTTCGCCGCGGGCAAGGTGCTGGAAGCCGCCAAGCTGGCAGGTAAGGCGCGCGACATTGTGTGCGACCAGCTGGAGCTGCGCGAACAGGGCATCTTCAAATTCTGCTGGGTGGTGGATTTCCCCTTCTACGAGGAAAACGAGGATACGGGGCAGATCGAGTTCAGCCACAACCCCTTCTCCATGCCTCAGGGCGGGATGGATGCGCTGCTGAAGCAGAACCCGCTGGATATCGTCGCGCATCAGTATGACATTGTGTGCAACGGCGTGGAGCTTTCCTCCGGCGCGATCCGTAACCACAAGCCGGACATCATGCTGAAGGCATTCGAGATCGCCGGTTACAGCGCCGATGTGGTGGAAGAGAAATTCGGCGGCATGCTGCGCGCCTTCCGTTTTGGCGCACCGCCGCATGGCGGGCTGGCCCCGGGCGTGGACCGCATGGTGATGCTGATCGCCGATGAGCCCAACATCCGCGAGATCATCGCATTCCCGATGAACCAGCAGGCCGAGGATATCCTGATGGGCGCGCCGTGCGAAGCGACTGAGAAGCAGTTGCGGGAGCTCAATATTCAGCTTTCCCCCAAGGCAAAACAAGTGCTGGCCGAGGAAAAAGAGAAAGCTCAGGCAGCTTAATGAGGAATATTGCGGATTAAGCGGCGCGGAGTATGATGCGCCTGCTTAATCACGCTGCAACACCGTATCGGGGGCGCAAACATGTCTACCGGCAAGAACCCGGGCAATAACAGCAACATCAAGTCGCTGTTAAAGCTTGAGCAAAAAGACCAGGTATTTGAGACGGAAAAACCGGTGGCGGATTTCAGCTTTAACGACAAGGTGGCCCATGTATTCGACGACATGGTGAGCCGCAGCGTTCCCTATTATGAGGAAATGCAGCGCATGACCTGCGAGCTGGCGCGCGACTTCGCCGTGCCGCAGACCAGGCTTTACGATATCGGCTGTTCTACGGCCACGACCATGCTGGCCATGGATGCATGGGTGGATTCGACCGTGCAGTTCGTGGGCATGGATAATTCCGCCGAGATGCTGGCCAAGGCCCAGCAGAAAATCGACGCATCCGGCACCAAACGGCAGATTGAGCTTCAGGAAGTGGACATCCACAAAGGCCTGCAGATCGAGAATGCCAGCGTTATCACCATGCTGCTGACGCTGCAGTTCGCCCGCCCGCTTTACCGCGAGCGCATCATGAAAAATCTCTATAACGGCATGAACGAGCAGGGCTGCTTGATCCTGATCGAAAAGCTGACCAGCGAGAACACGGTGTTCAACCGGCTTTTCATCAACCATTACTACGATTACAAACGCCGGATGGGCTATACGGACACGGAAATATCCAAAAAGCGCGAAGCGCTTGAGAATGTGCTGATCCCTTACCGTCTGGAAGAAAATATCGATTTGCTGAAGGAAGCCGGTTTCCGACAGACGGAGATCTTCTTCCGCTGGTATAATTTCTGCGGCATTATCGCCATCAAGTAACAAGAGGATTTATGAGCGAGCAATACGGGCTACATTCCATCATGGTGCGTATCGGCAATAGTTTTTTCCGTCATCGCAACCGCTCGTTTCCGGCCATTATCTTCATCCTTTATGTTCTCGCCGTGCCGGTGGACACGGTGTTCGGCAGCGAGATGCTTGAGCATATCAAGGATGGTTTTGCCATATTGCTCGCCCTGCTGGGGCTGATGATCCGAGGCACCGTTATCGGGTTTGCCTATATCAAGCGCGGCGGGCTGAATAAAAAGGTTTATGCCGAAAACCTAGTGACGGAAGGTATGTTCGCGCTTTGCCGTAACCCGCTTTATGTGGGCAATATGCTGCTTTATGCAGGCGTGTTCCTGATGCATGGCAACCTTGCCGTGATGCTGGCGGGCATCGGCTTTTTTGCCTTTATCTATCAATGCATCATTTATGCCGAGGAAGCCTACCTGCTGGAAAAGTTCGGCGATGCCTACCGCGCCTATTGCAAGGATGTGCCGCGCTGGTGGATCACGTTCAGCCGGTTCGGCATGGCGACGTCCGACATGGAATTCAACCTGGGACGTGTGATTGAGAAAGATTACCCGACCATCACCACCACCATCGCCATCATCGCCATGACCGAGTTCTACGAAGAAATCGGCGAGGCAAGCCTGGCGCAGCATTTTGGCATGGAAGCAACCCTTCTGGCCATTACGGTGGGCATTGCGCTGTGGGCCGGTTGCGTGCATTGGCTGAAAAAACACAAAACCTCCTAGCCGCTTAACATAGATCATGTGCAAGTGCGTTGGCTTGCGCTAGAGATACCCAAAAGGGAGGGGTGCATGATCGCATTATGGAAGCGTGGCACACCGCTGCTGCAGCGGCTTTTCGGCATTGATGTGAGAGCACTCGCTCTGTTGCGGGTAATGCTGGGTTTCACCACGGTGCTCGGCACCCTCTTTCTCTGGACGCAGCTTGGCACATTTTTTACCGATGACGGGTTATTGCCGCGCCGGCTGGCGGTGGATTATGGCAGCTATGAGATGTTTCCCGCCTGGTTCTCCTTGTTTTTTGTGACGGGCGAGGCCTGGTTTTTGCATATCATGTTTGCTTTCACCTGCCTGTGCGGCGTGGCGCTGATGCTGGGTTATCGCTCGCGGCTGGCGTGTTTTTTGTGCTGGCTGCTGACCACTTCGATGATCAGCCGCATTTCCCCTTACGTGGTTGGCTGCGACATGCAGCTGAAAGTGCTGTTTTTCTGGAGCATGTTTCTGCCGCTTGGGAAATGGGCATCCATTGACCGGTTGAGGGAGGGCGGCAAGGACGCCCCTTCCGTGTATCTCTCTTTCGCATCGGCGGGGCTGCTGCTGCAGGTGCTGTATCTTTATGTTTTCGGCGGGCTGTTCAAAACCACGGGGACGGACTGGGACGAATCCGGCCTTGGGCTTTATTACGCACTCAATATCGTGCAGCATAATTCCATTTTTGCCCAGACGCTGGCCAGCATTGGGCTGCCTTACATCAAGTGGCTGAATTTCTATGTGCTGTATCTGGAAATATTCGCGTTTGCCCTTTTGTTCCTGCCGGTATTCACATACCCCGCGCGGCTGATTGGCCAGGTGCTCCTGATTTTGCTGCATCTGGGATTTGTGGCGTTTCTTTCTATCGGAATTTTTCCGCTGGTGAGCATTACCGGACTGACCGCGTTTACCTCGCCGATGGTGTGGAAGTGGTTAGGCCGCTCCCGTTTTCTGAATGCACTCTCAAGCCGTATGGGGCAATGGCTGAAACGGCTCGACCCACGCCTGCCCGCCACGCCCGCCCCCCCGGCATTTCCGCGGCACATGGCCGACGCGAGAGAAGCCGCGCTGGCGCTGCTGGCACTGCTGGTCCTGTGGCAGAACATGGCGATTCTTCCCTTTTTGAATGTTTCCTTTCCTGCGCCGTTCAAGCAAATTCTCTCCCATATCGGGCTGTATCAGCATTGGGGGGTTTATGCGCCCAACGTGCCACACCGGAGCGACTGGTTCGTGGTGGAAGGGGAACTGCGTGACGGCAAAAAAGTGGATGCGTACCGCCTTCTGGCCGAGCCGCCACGTAACTCCCGCCCTCATAGCGGCTATGACGCGCACCCCTATCCACGCTGGCTTTATTACATGATGCGCGTTAACTGGGCTTATCAGGGCGGTTATTTTGGCCAGTATATCTGCCGCCGCTGGAACAGCGGCGCCATGCGCGAGGAATATGGCCCGATCAAGCATGTGCGCGTGTATCAATACTGGCAGGATACTCCCTTGCCGGGCGGGGTGTTTTCCGAGCCAACCCGCCAGCTGGATTACGAGCAGGATTGCCCGTCGCTCTAGCCGCCATGCAAAATTGTCATATACACACGCTACATAAGCCCCCTGAAAGGATTGGCTTATGCGCCTGGATAGCCGACATACCGTTTCGGTGGATGCGATTGATGAGCTCGAGATGCCCCTTCGCAAGCAATTGCTGCTGACAGGGTTCAATACGCTGCGTCTGGCCATTGACCCCGAAGCGCACCTGAACGACCAGATGCTGCGGGCACGCGCTGAGCTGGAAGCCAAAATCAATTTCTACATGGTCCCGGACATCAATGAGGATTTTTCGGCGGATGAAAAGCGCCGCTGGTTCGGCACAGAGCGCGTCACGCGCCAGGATGTGACCTGGGAACGGCTGGAGGCCATACTCCGTCCAGCGGGTTTCAGAGGCTCTGTTTTCCGGGTGAATGACGCACTGGGCGGTTCCAAGCTCAATCACCTGTTTGCGCGGGATATGCCCCAGCATGAAAACCCTTATATCAATAACCGGACGCTGCCGGTTTATTTGCCGCGCACCGTAACGGCCTATCCTTCCCAGGAGCAGGCGCGCGCAGCAGCCAAGCTGCTGCGTATCATGACGCGCCACCCCGACCAGCCCTCCGGCTCAGTAGCGGAAATTCAGGCTGAGCATATTGAAAACGGCCTTCCGGAAGGGCTGTGGGTGGTGTCGGACACGATGAACCTTGCCACCCATAATGAATTGCGGCTGCTGATCCGCCATTTCGCCGGCGAAATGACGCCTGAGCATGTGATGCGCCAGACGCAGGAAATCCAGTCCCACGTGAATTCACGGCTGCTTGAGGGCGAGGCATGGGACGCGGAGCCAGGGGTCAACACCCTGCTCACGCTTCAGGGAAGACCGGGTGTCAAAATGTATCGCACCGTGCAGGACAGGCATGGCGCGATACAGGATGACCCGGAGGATGTAAAGCGGCTGGACAGCCTGCCCTACCAGGTTAAGCCACGCCTGACCAACAGCATTCCGCCCACGGTTGGTTTTGGCGAGGATGGAAAACTGCTGCCAGTCAACAGCCGGTTTGAGCAGCTTGGCAATCTGCTGATCGGGCCGGCGCGCTATCAGACACTGGTGCAAGGGCGCACCCATATGGGTAAAACCATTCGCACCGAAATGGGGCGCATGCTGCATGGGCAGACCGAGGCCGAATCGGTCTATGACCTGGTGAGCAGTAACGCGCGCTGGTACAACCCGGTCAATTTCATCACCGACGAGGCGGTGGGGCTGGTGGCAGGCAGTTTGGCCGTTGGCGCCACCCTGCTGCTGGCGGGCACATCCTATCCCCTTTACGCGCTGGTGTGGAAAAGCCGCGGCAAGGACCCGCTGAACCATGAGTGGAAGGCCGCCGTGGAGCGCGCCACGGGGATGAGTTTTACGCAATCCAATTTCAGCAAGGGGTGGACGTTTCGCGATACGGGCGGCGAATCCCTGCGTCAGGCCATTGAAACGGCAATTCCCGATACAACCGAGTTCATGGAAGCAAATCCGCTTCTGGGGGCGCCTGGCAACCTGCTGCCTGCGGACATGGCGCTCGACCATTTGGCGCATGAGGAGGATTTTGCCGCCGATTTCGTGGCGTATCTTCAGGCATCGGATAACTGGCCGCGCAACCTGCCGGGCTGGGCTCATGTGGACAAGGCCGCTGACGGCAATGCCGCGATTGCCGGGAAGGTGCAACAGGCCGCGTGGGATTATGCCAGCCATTATGCCCGTTATGTGCTGCATTGCATGGGCGGCCAGCCGGAAACCGGGGCATTCGCCGATGCGGTGTTCGCCCTATATGAAAGCCTGCACCGGGACGTGCCGAACCTGAACGCAAGCCGTGCGCGCGAACTGAATCACACGATTGCCGAAAGCGCGCGGGAGGAGCTGAAGACCTACCTCAGCTCGCTTCCGGCACACGGTCATTAGAAGCTTTTGGCTACGCTGAAGATAACCGTCGCATCGCAATTGTCCGAGCAGACGCTCTTGTCGATGTCGGTATCGGTATATTCCGCCATGAAATCCAGCCCCATGAAATTGTAGCTGAGGGAGGCGGCCCAGTCATTGTAATCAGGCAGGCCGAAATTGGCTTCGTTCTGGATTTCCTGATGGCCGACGCGGCCAGCGAGCTTCAGGTCATACGGCAGGGGGACTTCCACCGCGAGCTTGGTGTAGGTGGCATCGCCGGAATCGGCGAAGTTGTCAGGCGTGTAATTGACCGAGCCGCGCAACAGCATAAAGCCAAAATTATAGCCGAGCGTCAGCTGGTATTCGTAGTAATCGTAGTTCAGGTTCTCATTCGCACCGGGATAGTAGTAACCCAGAATGCCCAGATCGGCCGAGAAGTCGCCAATGGTGCCGGAAAGACCGGTGAAGGCATCCAGCTCCATATTGGCCTCATCGCCATCGTTGAAATCCACGTTGGAGCCCCAGGCGCCCATGTAAAAGCTGAGATTATCCATCAGCGGGACGGTGTAATTCAAACCGCCCTGAACTACGGGGTTCTCATCGTTTTGCGTGACGCCGCGAAAACGATAATCGGACGCAAAGGTTACGTTTCCGGTGATGGAACCCGGCAGTTTCCAACCGCCCTCCGCCTGTTCATCTGCGGCCGACGCGGCTTGCGTCGCCAGCATTGCGGCCAGGGTTACTGCGGCGAAAAGGATGGATTTGGTCATGAAAGCCCCCAAGGAATGCGAATGGCATTAACGTAACATTTACTATATTTAGTGTCTACTGCTTCGTTTTACCCTAAGTATGGCTTTTTTTGCCCAACCAAAAGATGAGTTAACAAAAGTTTAACTTGTTATTAACCATTGGCCGCGCTAGATTCCGTCCATCATTTTTGGAAAGGACCCCATCCATGCGTTCCGTTGTTGCCGCTTTTGCCATTCTGGCCGTTGCTTCCAGCCCGGCCCTGGCCGTTGACCTGAAAAAAGTCGACCAGACGAATGACCCGAAAGAACTCAAAAAAATCATCCGCGCCCAGCAGGAAGAAATTCAGGACCTCAAAGGCGACCTGAATAATGTCGCCCCCGCAGCAGGCCCCGTTGCCGAGCCCAAAACCACCAGCGATAACCCGCTGATGGAAAATAAGCTGAATTACCTGAAGCGCTAAGCCAGCATCCTAACGATGCGCAATGAGCCGGCCTGGGCAACCAGGCCGGTTTTTTCG
>WGMV01000028.1 GCA_016124905.1 bacterium | reverse complement strand
GCAATGAACCCTCCATGTCTGAAATTCTTTTACAATGTGCCCACGAAGCCATGACCCCTGTGGGTTACATCAGCGCGGCTTAATTAGGCTGCCCGCCACTTCCCGGCGGCGCCAGTTCCAAACGTATGGCAGGCTGTTGCTGCAAAGGCTGTCCTCCCGGCTGCAGCGGCTGCGCATGCACCGTGCCCGCATGGGTGCCCACCTGGGCGGGCGGCGTGCTCCCCTTCTTACCGGCTCCTTCCGGCGCCTGGCGCGGCAGCACAATGGTAATCGTCGTGCCCACATTGATCTCGCTTTGAATAAAAAACTGCCCGCCCATGGCCTCGGAGAATTTTTTCGTCAGCGGCAACCCCAGCCCCGTTCCCTCATATTTACGCGACAGCTCGCTATCTACCTGCCCAAAGGGCGACATCGCACGCGAAATATCCTTCGGCGCAATGCCGATACCCGTGTCCCGCACTTCAATGGCCACGGTATTATCCGCCGGGTTCTGCCAGGCGGAAACGGTCACCGTGCCACCCTGCGGCGTGAATTTCACCGCGTTGGAAAGCAAATTCAGCATGATCTGCTTGAGCTTTTTCGCATCGCTCATCATCACGATATGTTCCTTGGTGATGTTATCCACCAGGTTCACCTGCGATTGCTCTGCCCGCTGCTGCACCAGCCGCATGGAGGTCAGCACCAGCTTGGTCGCGTCAAACTCGGAAATCTCCAGCTCGAGCTTGCCCGCCTCGGCCTTGGAATAATCCAGAATATCGTTGATCAAGCTGAGCAGATGCACGCCCGATGAATGAATATCGCTCACGTAATCGATATATTGCTGCACGCCGATCGGCCCCAATGCCTGCGAGCGGATGATGTCCGAAAACCCGATGATCGCATTCAGCGGCGTGCGCAATTCATGGCTGATATTGGCCAGAAAGCGCGATTTATCGGCATTCTCGGCTTCTGCCTTCACCTTGGCCGCATTCAGTTCCAGCGTTTTTTCATGCTGCTTGGCAATGATGCCTTCGGCTTTTCTGGCCGTATGAATGAGGGCGGCAAACAGCACAATGAAAATCAGAATAATCCCGCTGGTGCCCAGCACCTGAAAATGCCACAGCTGCTTCCATTGCGGCGTGATGTCGTAAAACACCTCGATATATCCGTGAATCACCGGCGCATCCTGCCCCGCCACCACCGACACATAATTGTCGGACATGATAGGGATGAAAGTCTGCACCAGGCTTCCACGCTTAAGCGCGCCATTGGGCGCCTTGAATCCGCCATCGGGAATGATGTTGCTGACCGTCAGCCCCTTCTTCACCGAGGCCATGGCCTCCTCGGCATCCGCCTTGTCCGACGACAGCACGCTGAGCAGCGAACTGCCGCTCTGGTTCATCAGGATTTCGGATTGGTCGGTGGAAAGGAACCGCTCGCCATTGGCATTATAGATATTCAGCTTGGCAACCGGAATCCCCTCGAAATAGCGGAAGGAATCGCGGCTGAACTGCACAAACCGGCTGTCATCCTTCCATTTGCTGATGGGCTGGTTATGCAGCACTTCTGTAAACAACCGCTGATACCGCCGCCACACCGTGTTGGTATATCCCTGCGCCAGGGCCGTATTGCCTTTTTCCACCACCGCCGTCAGGTCTTCCGCCGCAATCTGGCGGAAATACATCCCCACGCCGATGGCGGCCAGCACCACGACGACGAAACTGATGATCGAAAAATAACGCAGGTAAGCGAACATAACACCCACCCATAGCAACCAAGACTGAAGGGAGCGTTAATGCGAGGAAATATGATGTTTCCACAAACGGTAGGGCTTTGGCCCCTCTATCTCCTCATATTCCGCCCATCGCTTCGCGAAATCGGGGCTTTGCCGGTAATAACGCCAGAAATCGAATGCATCGAACCCATAGCCCTTTTCCCACGGCGCATCATAAAGCACCACCATGTCGGGCGGTTCCGCCACAAAACGGCGCACCATCAGGTCAAACAGGTAGCGCTCCGCCGGCTTCATCTCCTCTGGTGGATGAAACGGGTTCGGCGCATCCTCCTTCGTATAACGGCTGAAGCCCGCCGGGCTTTCATATTCATAAAAGCTGGTCAGAAACCACGGATAGGGAAACGGCATGCTGGTACGCAGATGCAGCTTGTTGATGGTCGGGAATGCCGGTGCCAGCCACACCTGCACCACATTGCCCTCACCGATGCCTTTTTCTGCGAAGATATTCTCCAGCTGGATGGTCACCAGCATATCTTTTTTGACCGTGGCCTCACTGGCCGTTTTCAGCATCAGCCCCAGCAGAAAGGCAACAGGCAGCAGCCACACTGTGCGGTGTGCCACATAAGCCAGGCGCAGCAGCCAGTCCTCCTGCACAAACACGCGGTCCGTCGCCCGCGGCAGCCAGATCAGCATGCCCGTCAGCCACCAGAGCGGCAGAAAATGGTAGGAAAATCCCTTCATCTGCAGCCACACGATCATAGCACACCCCACCATCAGCCAGAACTGCCGCTGCATCAGCAGCCTCCGGCTTTCGCTGCGCGGCTTCGCCACTGCGTACATCAGCAGCGGCACCGCCAGTGTCACCAGCAGCTTTTGGAGCACCGCCAGCGGGCGGTTGCCGAAATGGCTGTAGGTCTCCATGGCCACCGGCACCACCTCGCGCAGGTAGGTTCTCTCCACCAGCAAAAGATAGGCATAATAAAGCAGCGTAATGCCCACCAGGGGCAGATAGTCCCAAGTCAGCCAGCGAAGCCGCACCGCATTCCAGAAAGAGACTCTTTCGCGTTTCACCGCATGCCAGATATACCATGCGCCGATCGATAGCGGCATCAGCACGAAATACGGCTTGATGGCAAACCCGATACCTGCAAACAGAGCGATCGCCAGCCGCTCTCGGTTGCTGAACACATGCCGCGCGTTCAGCAGTTGCACCAGCAGCCAGGGCAAGGCCAGAATCATCAGCCAATGCTCGCGCTGCGCCGCCACCTGATAGAACAGCGCCAGCCACGGCATGAACAGCCAAAGCCCGGCCATGCCAAGCCTCAGCCCATCCCGGTCCAGCAATTCGGCTGACGCCGC
Organism: bacterium; assembly: GCA_016124905.1. Lineage (NCBI taxonomy): Bacteria > bacterium. The sequence continues at coordinate 60,663 of WGMV01000028.1, read as the reverse complement.
GCGTGTGAGAATACGGCTCCCCGCCAGCAGGCTAACCCCCATAGCCAGCCATGTCTGCACCAGCAGCACATAGGGCTCCGCCACATGCAGCCATCCCGCCACCAGCACGGATGGCATATACAGGTACAGAATGCCCGGCGGGTTGACCTCGAAATAATCCCGCATCACGTCCACGCCGCTTAGCATCTCACGCCCCATATAGGTCAGCAGCGAAATATCGATGCCCGGACTCGGGCTTTTAAGCAGAAACAAGAGCGGCAGCAGCCAGGATAGAAAGGCCGACAACACCGCCCATCTTGGAAAGAGAGGCTGTTTTTCCACGGTTTGCTTTGCTATGGTTGCGCGCATAGCTTGCTTGTAGGGATTTGTTCTTGGCTCCGCAACCCATCCGTCTCGAACCCTTATCCATGAGCGCGCCGGACCCCGCCTGCGAACTCCCCCTGCCGCTTTCCCAGTCCGCCGCCTATGCCCGCGCCACGCAATCGGAGCGGTTTAGCATCTGGCGCGGGCAGCGCTATCTGGGTGAGGTCGGCATTATGCACCGCCGCCTCTTCGGTCTCATCCGCGTTGCCCGCATTATCCGCGGCCCCGTCTGGCGTGTTTCCCCCCTGCCGGAAGACTGGGTGGAGCTGCTCTCTCAGCTGAAAACCCGCTACACCGGCCGCTATGGGCATCGGCTTTTCTGGGTTCCGCCTGAAACCGAAGCGCAGATAAACTGGCGAAACCAGGGCCTGCACGAATGGATGAACGGCGGCTGGCACGGCTGGCTCGACATCCGGCAGGATGCCAACGCCATGCGCGTGACGATGGAAAAGAAATGGCATCAAGCGCTGGTGCGCGGAGAATCGGTAGAAGCCAGCATCATCCCCCATGCCGTGAAATCGGATGCCGCCCACTGGGTATTGTCCGGCGGCAAACCGTCCAAGCGCGCCATCACCAATCGCTCGGCCCGCCGCGCCCTGACATTGCACCGCCGTGGCGCTTCGCTGCGCATCTACACGCTGCAAAGCGGCCGCACCACCCTCTGGACGCAGGAGGAAGCACTGGCCGGGGCCCTCTTCATCCGCCATGGCCACAGCGCGACCTATCACATGGGCCTTGCCAGCAACGAGGCCTGGCAGCAGGGCTTCATGCACCGCCTCCTCTGGCAATCCATACTGTCCTTGAAAAAGGAAGGTGTGCACTGGCTTTACATGGGGCCGCTCTACGGCACCAAAGCGCTGGAAGAGCCGGAGCGCTTCATCCTCGGCATCGGCGCCCGCCCGGCGCGCGACGGCGGCATCTGGATCGCCTGAACCTAATCGAATTCACCGGGCAATATCACCGGGGCCGTCGGCGGTTGAGGCTGCACCGGCTCTTCCGGCTTGGCCTGAGCTTTTACAGCCGCAGGTTTTTTCGCTTCGTCTTTTTCCTTATCCTCGTCCTCCGGCTCCGGGCATGGATCGGGCTCAATGTGATGGCACGCCATCCGCGTGAACTGGAAATCCTCCAGCGTGTAATAAGGCCCATGCGTGTATTGAATGACCACCGGCGTATCCTTTGGTCCAAACCACACAAAGGTTCCGCCGCGCTCGGTGCGGATGGGATATTTCCGTCCGCCCCACACCAGCTTGGCGCTCCATTGCGCTTCAATGATCACGTCATTGGGCAGCCCTTTGGGTGTAAACGTAAGCGTGCTGGCATATTCATCGCGGTTGGTGGCACCGATACGCGCCGTCACATTCCCCGTATTGGGCGCCTTCCCTGTGCTGATGGAAGGTTTACCGAACATCTCCGGCCCAATTTTCAGGCTGGAACAGCTCACGTTGCGCTTGATGGTAACAGCTGGCACCTCGCCCTTTTTCTCAGGTGTTTTCTCGGCCGGTTTGGTTTGCGCATGCGCCGCGAACGCCCCCATCATGAGCGACAGAAAAACAACACCCGCTCGGCACTCCATCCTTCGCATCATGATCACCTCACCTTCACCGAAAGGCAAACCTAGCCCCAGCGCCCTTGCAACGCAATGGCTTGTCGCAACCGATAGCTTTGGCTAGATAGGGCTATGGATAAAAAGCCAGCCGCAAACGCCGCCTCTGCCAGCAAGGACGACAAACGCGCCGCCGCCCTGCGTGCCAATTTGCGCCGCCGCAAACAGGCTTCCGCACCCGCTGCACCGGCGCCGAAACCCTCGCCCGAGGGCAGATAATGGCGGTGTTTTTCAGCAAAAGCGCCTTGCGCAAAGCCAAGCGGAAATTGCGCCGCCTCATCAACCGCCGCATTTTCGCCATGTTCATGGCTCACAAGGTCATGCGCGCGCAGGCCGATCTCCGTGCACAGCAGCAGGACGACGCCCTCTCCGCGCTTAAAGGAGAATCCTCCGCCCGCCGCCTGGGCCTGCCCGGCAAACGCCGCGGCCTTGGCCGCGCCAGGGAAAGACAAAAGCCGGGCCGCACCCGCACGCGCGACCGGGACGAAGGCGTTAAAAAATCCGCCAAGGAAGAACAGCTCTGGCAGCTCAAAAGCAATGCGATGCGCGAAAAAGCTCGCAACCGCAAGAAAGAGGCGATGGACCGCTGGCAGATGCTCAACACCTCCGGCGGCTCCTTCCGGGGGCGCTGAAAACAGCGCCTGAAGGTGACAGTTTCATGAAACCTTTCGTTTCAGGTCAACAACCTGCCGATTTTTGCTGCGCCGCGCCAAAATAATCGTTATATAGCCTGCCCTTGCCGGAACCATGCCCAGGCCCTTCATAACTGGCCGATTCCTGCCAAATTTCAGCTTTTAGGCTCTTAAAATGACCCAGATTCGCAACATCGCCATCGTCGCCCACGTTGACCATGGCAAAACCACCCTGATCGACAGCATCCTGCGCCAGAGCGGCATCTTCCGCGACAACCAGGCAGTGGCCGAGCGTATTATGGACAGCAACGACCTGGAAAAAGAGCGCGGCATCACCATCCTCGCCAAATGCACCGCCATCAAATGGGGCGATGTGAAAGTCAACATCATCGACACCCCCGGCCACGCCGATTTCGGTGGCGAGGTGGAACGCATCATGCACATGGCCGATGGCATCCTGCTGCTGGTGGACGCCGCCGAGGGCCCACTGCCGCAAACCAAATTCGTGCTCGGCAAAGCATTGAAACAAGGCCTGCGCCCGATGGTGGTCATCAACAAGATCGACCGCGCCGACGCCCGCCCCGATGAAGTGCTGAATGAGGTGTTCGATCTCTTTATCTCCCTCGACGCCAGCGACGACCAGCTCGACTTCCCGACCTTCTACGCCTCCGGCCGCGATGGCTGGGCTGTGCGCGAGCTGAATGACGAACGCAAGAATCTCACCCCGCTGATGGATGCCATCATCAGCCATGTTCCCGCGCCGAAAGTCAGCGAGAATGGCGAATTCGCCATGCTGGCCACCATCCTCGATGCCGACGTCTACATGGGCCGCATCCTGACCGGGCGCATTGAAAGCGGCACCGCTAAGGTGAACATGAGCGTCAAAACCATGAACCTTAAAGGCGAGGTGCTGGAACAGGGCCGCCTGACCAAGCTCATGACCTTTGATGGCGTAAAGCGTGTCCCGGCGGACAGCGTGCAGGCAGGCGACATTGTATGCGTGGCGGGCCTGAAAGAGACCAACGTATCCGACACCATCTGCGACCCCGCGCGCGAAGCCCCCATCCCCTCCACGCCGATTGATCCGCCCACCATGGCCGTGACCATCAGTGTGAACGATTCCCCGCTTGCCGGTACGGAAGGCGACAAAGTCACTTCCCGCCAGATCCGCGACCGTCTGCTGGCCGAAGCCGAACGCAACGTCGCCATCAAAGTAACCGAACTTGATAGCAAGGACGCCTTCGAAGTCGGTGGCCGCGGCGAATTGCAACTCGGCGTGCTGATTGAAACCATGCGCCGCGAAGGCTTCGAGCTTTCCGTCTCCCGCCCGCGCGTGCTTATGAACAAAAACGAAGAAACCGGCGCGCTCGAAGAACCCTACGAGGAGATCGTGGTGGATGTGGACGATGAATTCACCGGCACCGTGGTGGAAAAACTCAGCCAGCGTAAGGCCGAGATGAAAGACATGCGTCCCTCCGGCTCCGGCAAGACGCGCATCATCTTCAACGCCCCCTCGCGTGGCCTCATCGGCTATCAAGGCGAGTTCCTCACCGACACGCGCGGCACCGGCGTACTCAACCGCCTCTTCAGCCATTACGGCCCTTACAAGGGCGACGTGGCAGGCCGCCGCAACGGCGTGCTGATCGCCATGGATACGGGCGAAGCCGTGGCCTACGCCCTGCATGGTCTGCAGGATCGTGGCGCCATGCTCATCAACCCCGGCGCCAAGGTCTATTGCGGCATGATCATCGGCGAGCATAACCGCGATAACGACCTGGACGTGAACGTGCTGAAAGCCAAACAGCTCACCAACTTCCGCGCCGCCGGCAAAGATGAGGGTCTTCGCCTCATTCCGCCCCGGCAGCTGACGCTGGAAGAAATGATCGCCTATATCGAGGACGATGAACTGGTGGAAGTCACGCCGGAAACGCTGCGCCTGCGCAAGCGCTACCTGGATGTGAACGAGCGCAAACGCCACGCCAAAGCAGCCAAATCGGCCTAAGCTTCCATGCTCACCGATCGGCAGATATGGGAACATATGGCCGAAGCGATGGGGCTCGTCGTCGAGAGCATCGAACGCAACAATGCCATGGTTGTGACCTTCGCCTGCGGCGATGCGCCGGAGGTCATCGACCGGTTCTTATGGCTTGTTGGTATGTGGGAAGATGCATCCCTCGGTAAACCGCCCGTCATTGAAGGCCTGAACCTGTGCCCGTGGGATAACATGATCGAGTTCAGCCGTGATGAACTGCTGGAAAAAATGCACGCCCATTATGCCAGCATCGATATGCCGGAACCTAACGACACCTGGCCGGAGCAGGTTCAGCTCACGACCACGCGCGATGCCGCCATCGCCCTGAAGGCATACATTCACGAACAGCTCGATCCGGGTTTGTCACCGTCATAAAAATGCCCAACGGGTCTGATAATTGCATCTAATCACACCAAAGGGATTTGCTCGTGTCATATGTAGATGTAAGCGCCAATGGCGCCGATGAAGCCTTCCATGCGCTTTCCGCCCTGTTCGTGGATATTCAGAACATCAAGGCGCTTGGAATTAAGGATGCCGAATTTCACCGGGCCCTCAGCCGCCTGGAATATGAGGTAAGGGATGAATACCTGAGCGGCTACAAGGACCGCCATCACAACAGCCGTAACGTCAAAGTGCAAACCAGCGACGGTGCCGATCATGTATTTGCCTTACCCAAAATCAGCGAATGCGATTTTGAACTGACGGACACCGAATTGGACATCATTGCGCGCGATATTGGCGGCATTGCCGCAGCCGCCGTCAGTGCCGCGGCTTCAGGCAACCTTGCCGTAAACAACAAATCGCCGGATCTGGCCAAACTGTTGAAAGACTGCCTGGACCAGCACGAAGCGTTGAAAACGCAGCTCGTATCCCGTTATTAGGCCGCCTGTGCCGCGATGTTCTTATCCTTCAGCAGCTGCTGAAGCTCGCCCGTCTGCGCCATCTCGCGCACGATGTCGCACCCGCCGATGAACTCGCCCTTGATGTAAAGCTGCGGGATTGTCGGCCAGTTGGTGAAATCCTTGATGCCCTGGCGAAGGTCCGCATCCTCCAGCACGTTCACGCCTTTAAACGGCACGCCCAGACGGCCGAGAATATCCACCACCATGGCGGAAAATCCGCACATTGGCGCATCCGCCGTGCCTTTCATGAACAGGGTCACGTCATTATTATCAATGGTGGACTGGATTTGCTCGAAAATCGGCGCGGTCATGGCGGGGTTCCTTCTAATGAACCCTTAAAATAGGTAAAAACGGCGGAATTTCAAGCCTGCCGTGCGACATCCGCCCCTTGCTGGCCATATTCGGCCACAATCTGCACCAGCTTACCAAAAAGGTAAGGCTGCTGCTCGGGCTTCGGCCAGGCGTAGGATTCCCCACGGGCATACCGGTCAAATGCCGCATCCAGCCCCTCCTCGCAGGGCACCCCGCACAACTCCAGCGACATGGCAAACAATCCCTCCAGCCTGTCCTGTAAATCAGCGTGATTGGGCCTGATGCGAATGGCGGATCGGTCAATCACCACCGGCGCTTCGGTCTGGTTGGGCAGATAGCCGATATTCTTGGGCGTAGGCTCGTCCATCACCGCGAGATAAGGGTCCTTCCTCGTGTCTTTGTAAAGATTGTAGGCCAGCAACAATCCGTCCATTACCGCCTTGCGCACATCGGGCCTGGCGGCAATCAGGTTCTGTAAGTCCCTTCGCCACTCCGCCTGTTGCTCAACATCTCCACGTCGTCCCTCATTCAGGTCCATTTCCCAGCCAATGGCCCGCATGGCTTTCACGATAATTCCCATCTCACGGGTGGTTAAATTGGCCATTTTAGTGAAGGGCTGCACCTCTCCATGGATAAGCGACGGTCCCTCCAGCTCATAAATCTGCCCCAATACATAGCGGGAGCTAAATTCCGGCCCTGCGTAAATAACAGAATCCGGATGCAGTGCGCGGATGGCCTTTAGTACCAGTTCATGAACACTATCCACCAGCACCAGGGCTTCCGTTCCGTTTTTTTGTTTAATGCCGTTTGATAACCCGCTTCCTTGGTAAAAACCGCAAAAATTAATATCGCCTGCGCTTGCCAGAAAATACAATTTGCCATCCATCTGCATCAGCAGGCTTTGTCGGCCGGACTCAAGCAACCCACTGTCTATTAAAGGCATTCCGCCATAAGGCACGGTTTGATTTGTCATTTACCCCCCTCGAAGCTTCCCTGAAATAAAAACGCTTATTAACCAAATAACCGCATTTTGTTTAATCTTGTTTAACACTCATCAGGTTACATTAAATCATACATTACACAATAAGAGACTGATTATGTTCAACCGCATCAACATTTCCGACCTTGCCCGGGTGATGGCCGAAGGTGTTAACCAGGCTATTTTAACCGATCTGGCCGTGCTGGTAACGGAAGAAAAGCCCCTTTCGCAAAAAACCACCTACCGCATGCCGGCCGATAACTCGGCACAGCAGCTGGCGGGTGTAGCCATCTAGTTTCCGACTGCTGAACCCAGAAGGAGCGCCCGGAACCCCAGTTCCGGGCGTTTTTCATAAAAAAAGCCGCCCCTTGGGGCGGCTTTTCTCGTTTCGGGGGGCGGACCTTCTTAAAAATGGAATGCCACACCTGCGCTATAGGTGGCAAAATCCTCCACGCCATAATCATCCCCAGCGGCCGACCCGGTAAAATCCACCCAGGTATAGCGCGCCATAGCGCGCAGGCTCAAATTCGGCATGATGAAATATTGCGCGCCGATGCCCACACGCCCACCCCACTGGTTATCATCCGTGGAGCTGGTAACGGGCGAAGCGCCGTAAAACGCCGTCGTGGCCGGGCCGGAAAGCGTCGTGTCCACATCAGCCATATAATACCCTCCGCCGACGGACCCGATAATCTCGAACTTCCCGTCATTATCCACGGGCATATACCCCATCAGGTCCAGCGTGATGCCTGAAAGCTCGGATTTGGTGCTGAACGTATCGCCTGCAAATGCGCCCGAACCGGCAATATTCTTACCGCCCTCGCCCGTTTGCATATAGCCCAGTTCCAGGCCAAAATATTTATCCCGCAAGCCTAGAAAGGCCGCACCGCCATTGTAGCTGTCGTCAAACAGCTCGGTGCCGTAGAACGGGTCCACATCCGTGGTGGAATACTGATATTCCGCCCCGATGTAAGGCCGCATGCCGTAAATGCTGTAATGGTTGCCGTTCTGTGCCGGTTCGGCCAGTGCGGCGAAGGGAAAACAGGTCAAACCGGCCAGCGCAGCGGCGGCCGTAAAGGTTAGATGTTTCATAGGAGCCTCTGCATGATGGGTTTACGCAATGAAAGCGGCCGCGCCGCTCATCCGTGCAGCTAGCAGAGCTAGGCGCTCACGCGTAAAGATGTCATGCCTAAAAACCGCCGAATAATAAAAGCGGCAACCGAAACTACTTATCAGCCAGTTTCGCCACATCCAGCATGCGGATGGAAAAGCCCCATTCATTGTCATACCAGCTGGCAATGCGCAGGCTCGTCTTGCCCGTCACCACCGTCTGCGTGGCATCAAAAATGCTCGAATGTGGGTTATGCACAAAGTCGATGGAAACCAGCGGCTCATCGCAATATTGCAGCACGCCTTTCATGGCCCCATTCGCCGCCGCCTTCATGGCTGCATGGATGGTCTCCACATTCGCATCCTTCTCGGTCTCCACCACCAGGTCCACCAAGGACACATTCGGCACCGGCACGCGGATGGAGGTGCCCGATAATTTCCCCGCCAACTCCGGCAGCACCAGGCCGATTGCCTTGGCCGCACCGGTCGAGCTCGGCACCATGGACATCGCCGCCGCACGCGCGCGGCGCAAATCCTTATGGCTGCCATCATGGATGTTCTGGTCACCCGTATAGGCATGAATCGTCGTCATGAACCCGTGCTTGATACCCACCGTATCCTGAATCACCTTCGCCACCGGCGCCAGCGCATTGGTCGTGCAGGAGCCGACGGACATTACCTTGTGCTCCGGCTTAAGCGCTTCATTATTCACGCCATACACAATCGTCGGCACCGTCTTTTCCTTCGCAGGTGCTGAAATCAGCACCTTCTTCGCACCACGGCCCAGATGCAATCCCGCATCCGCCTCGCTAGTAAATTTGCCCGTGCATTCCAGCACGATATCCGCGCCCAGCTTGCCCCAGTCCAGCTTCTGCACATCGCGCTCATGAAACACCGGCACGCGCATATCACCCAACACCAGCGCATCGCCATCAGCCTTGATCTCCGCCGGAAACCGCCCATGCACCGAATCGTACTGCAGCAAATGCCGATGCGTCGCCAGGTCCGCCGGCCCATTCACCGCCACCAGCTCAATGTCACTGCGCTTCTCTTCCACAATCGCGCGCACCACCAGCCGCCCGATGCGGCCGAGTCCGTTGATGGCAATGCGGGTCTTCTTCATCATCTTCTCCAATTACAACACATTCTTGATAGCGTTGGCCACGGCTTCCACCGTAATGCCAAAATGCGGGTACAGCACTTCCGCCGGGGCAGACGCGCCAAAACCCTTCATGCCGATAAACTGCCCCTTGCGCCCAAGCAAACGGTCCCAGCTCTGTCGGCTTGCCGCTTCCGTCACAATCACCGGAATATGATCCGGCAAAAGCTTCTGCTGATAATCCTCCGGCTGTTCAAAGAAGAGTTCCAGCGACGGCATGGACACCACGCGCACATGCCTGGCCTTGTCACCCAGCTGCTGCACCGCCTGCGATGCCAGATGCAGCTCCGACCCCGTGCCGATCACAATCGCCTTCAGCTCATCTTCCACTTCACGCAGAATATACCCGCCCATCGCGCTGCGGTTCTCCCGCTTGCCGTCGGTCCGCTGCTGCGGCAGCGCCTGGCGCGTCAATGCCAATACGGATGGCCCATGCTGGTTGGAAAGCGCCAGCTCCCAGCACTCCGCCGTCTCAATCGCATCCGCCGGGCGGAACACTTTCAAATTCGGAATCACTCGTAACGCGGAGAGATGCTCCACCGGCTGGTGCGTCGGCCCATCCTCGCCAAGCCCGATGGAATCATGCGTCATCACATAAATCACGCGCTGCTTCATCAAGGCCGAAAGGCGAATGGACGGACGGCAATAATCCGTGAACACCAGAAACGTCCCGCCATAGGGAATAAACCCACCATGCAGCGCCATGCCGTTCATGGCCGCCGCCATCCCATGCTCGCGCACTCCGTAGAAGATGTAATTGCCGCCGTAATTGCTCGCGCTCACCGGCTGCATACCCTTGGTGCGCGTATTGTTCGATCCCGTCAGATCTGCCGAACCCGCCGCCAGCTCCGGCAGCACCGGCGCCAGAATCTCCAGTGTCCGTTGGGACGATTGGCGCGTCGCTTCCTTCACCGGCACCTTGGCCAGCTCATCCTTCAGCTTCACTACCACATCGCGCCAGTTCTGCGGCAGACGGCCCGCCATGCGGCGCTCGAATTCCGCACCTTTGGAAGATGCGCTCAGGCGCCCCTCCCATGCGCTGCGCACAGCTTGATTCTGCACACCTGCCTTGCGCCATTCACCCAACAGATTCTCGGGCACCTCAAACGCACCATATTTCCAGCCAAGCTTCTCGCGCGTGCCGGCAATCTCTTCCGCACCCAGCGGCGAACCATGGCTTTTCTCGCTGCCCGCCTTGGTCGGCGCGCCATAGGCAATCGTCGTGCGGCAGGCAATCATCACCGGCTTGTCGGATTGCTTTGCACGCTCAAGCGCCGCATCGATGGCCGCCATATCATGCCCGTCCACACTCTCCACCTGCCAGCCGCTGGCAACGAATCGCGCCGGCACATCGTCCGATACGCTCAGGGAGGTCGGCCCATCAATGGAAATCAAATTATCGTCCCACAGCACCACCAGACGGTTCAGCTTCAAATGCCCCGCCAGCGAAATCGCCTCCTGGCTGATGCCTTCCATCAGGCAGCCGTCACCCGCAATCACATAGGTATAATGATCCACCAGATCATTGCCGAACTGCGCATTCATCATCCGCTCGGCCAACGCCATACCCACCGCATTGGCAATCCCCTGCCCCAGCGGCCCGGTCGTGGTCTCGATCCCGGCCAGCTCGCCGAATTCCGGATGCCCCGCCGTCGGCCGGTGCAGCTGGCGGAAGTTCTGGAGGTCATCCAGCGTAATATCCTCATACCCCGTCAGGTAAAACAGCGAGTAAAGCAGCATCGAGCCGTGCCCGGCGGAAAGCACGAACCGGTCCCGGTCCGCCCAGCGCGGCGCTTTCGCATCATATTTCAAATGGCGCGTGAACAGCACGGTCGCCACATCCGCCATGCCCATCGGCATACCCGGATGGCCGGACTTCGCCTTTTCCACCGCATCCATGCTGAGCGCGCGGATGGCATTGGCCATTTCACGATACTGTGCCCAATCGGCATTGGCGGGGTTTGCTTTCATGGCGGTGGCGGACATGATGAACTCGTGCTGTGTGCGGGGATGGAACGGCTTTTAACCATTTCCCGCCAAAAATCCAGTTTTTTGCGTCTCAATGCTTGAGGGGCTTGGATTTTATGATGCTCCTTGTATGTTGGTTAACAATGAAAACGCAAACAGGGCCATCAACGAGCTTGGATAACGCGGCGAACCGTATGGAAGCCGCCTTGGCCGCTCTGTCGCGCGCGATCGAAGCCAAAATGGCCCAGGCGCGTCAGCAGTCGGAACTTTCCAAAGTTCAGGCCGATGGCGACACCAGCCGCTACATCGAAGCCCTGCTCCGCCAGATCGGCGACAAGGACCGCGAACTCGCCGCCCTCCGTCATGACCTGAAAGCGAGCGACGAAGTCATCGTGCGCGAGAAAGCCAAGGCCCAGTCCATTCAAGACGAGCTCAACCGCGTGCATGACGAACACGCCGCCATCACCGGCACCTACGAGGCCGAGCTCTCCCGCCTGCGCCAGACCCTTTCCGCCAGTGCGCCGGAGAACGGCGAACGTCTGAGCCCGGCCATCCGGGCCGAGCTGTCCAAACGGCTGGACAAGGCCATCGCCACGGTCGAAAAACTGCTGGAGACGCACTAGATGAAAACCATTGAAGTGCATATCAACGGCCGTTTCTACAACCTCGCCTGCGACGATGGCGAGGAAGACCGCCTCCGCCGCCTCGGCGCCGCGGTGGATCATCGCATGAAAGATCTCAAAAGCCGCGTCCCCGGCATTCAGGACCCTATGCTCTGGGTCATGACCGCCCTCATGCTGGCAGACGAAGCACATGACAGCCGCCAGGAAGCCGAACGCCTCAAGCGCCAGTCCGGCGGCAATGGCGCCTCTGTCGCTGGCAGCGTAAGCGAGGACGAACTCCTTGGTTTCATCGACAGCATTTCGTCGCGCATCGAATCCATTGCCGAAAGCCTGGAAAACGTGTAAGGTAAAGAGCTCTGGGGATGTCTGCCTGGCGCGAGTATAGGGCATGAAACCTAGGGCCGATAATTGTGCAAGCCGGGAGCTGTCACTGTCAGGATCGTGGTCCTGTTATATGGCACCCACCTTTTATTGAGGGCCGCTTGCGTATCATGCAACAGACGGCCAGCGCGGTGCCCCAGAGCTTTATTTTATGACATCCGATTTTCCACCATTATTGGCAGCCGCGCTCGGCGAATTGGCCGGGCAAAGCGGTTTTGGCGCACTCACGCCGGAATATGAAATGGAAGGCGAAAGCCTGGTGGTCACGGCCAGCGGCAAGCAACGCTTTACCCTGCCCTTTCCGGTCGTCCTGGCAGAACTCAAAACCGTCTGGCAGTCTTTAAACCAGAATGAAAACGCCCTCATCCTGCCTGGCAATGCCGAGCTTATCGGCAATCCTCCCTATGTGAAGCAGGCCGGCAAAGCCGCCAAGCTGACGGAAAGCGAATTCGCCATCCTTTCCATGCTGGCGCAGAATGCCGATGGCGTCAGCCGTCAGCTCATCCTGAAAAAGGCGCTGCATTCCAAACTGGATGAAAGCGAGACCGACCTTCTGGAAAGCCACTTGTACCGGCTGCGCAAGAAACTTCGCCCCCTCGGCCTCACGCTGGAAAGCCACAAAGGCAGCATCATTTGCGGCCTTTTGTAGGCCTCCAGGGCTTGCAACTCCTGCCACCTTCCATTAGATTCCACCCCTGTCACCGAAGGGGGTTAGGGATGGCGCAAAAAAGCAGGATAAACCGTTTGGCTGTCGGGGCCACGCTTGTACTTGCTTTTGCCAGCGCTTCCGCCCAGGCTCAGCAGTTCGACAAAGCCTTCAAGGATTGGAACGTTTTCTCCATCGATCAGGGCGGTCAGAAAACCTGCTACATCGCCAGCGCCCCCACCAAAAAGGATGGCAGCGCCAAAAATCGCGACGAGCCCTATCTGCTCGTCACCAGCCGTGGCGCGAATTCGGATGAGGTCAGCCTTTCCAGCGGCTATCCCTATAAGGAAAAAAGCGAAGTCGAGGTGAAGGTCGACAAGAATCACGTCGTAAAATTCTTCACGAAAGACAACCTCGCCTGGACCTATACGGAAGATGCCGACAAGGAAGTGGTGCGCCAGATGCGCAAAGGCTCCAAACTGCTGGTAACCGGCACCTCGCAAAAGGGCACCAAATCCTCCGACACCTACTCCATGTCCGGCTTCGGCGCCGCCTATGACCGCATGAAGGAACTCTGCAAATAGCACCTCTCTTTTCAGGCGCAACCAACAAAAAAGCCCGGCCGTTTGGCCGGGCTTTTTCATTCAGGCGATCCGCGAAACTAGGCGGTCACGATCGTCACGTAATGACGGTCATCGGCCTTGCGGTAGAATTTCACCGTGCCTTCGGCCATGGCGAACAGGGTATGGTCCTTGCCCATGCCCACATTCACGCCAGGATGCACTTTCGTGCCGCGCTGACGGATGATGATGTTACCGGCCAGCACCTGCTCGCCACCGAATTTTTTAACCCCAAGACGACGACCGGCGGAATCGCGGCCGTTGCGGGAACTACCACCGGCTTTCTTATGTGCCATGGCTGACTCCTGTTAACTGACTATGCGTTGATATTGGTGATTTTGATGGCCGTGAACAGCTGACGATGGCCATTCTTCCGGCGGTAATTCTGGCGGCGCTTTTTCTTGAAGATGAGCACCTTGTCGCCTTTACCTTGCTTCAGGATCTCGGCTTCCACCGTGGCGCCGCTAACCAGCGGGGCACCCACGTTCACTTTATCGCCATTGATGACGGCCAGAACCTGGTCCAGCTTCACCTTGGCACCCACATCACCTGCGAGCTTCTCTACTTTCAACACGGCATCCTTTTGGACCGTATATTGTTTACCGCCGGTCGCGATGACTGCTTGCATGGCTGAAATCCTGCATAAATATAGAATAAATAGGGTCTTCGGGCGGTATCCGCCAAAAGGGAGGCGGAATATAACCATATCTCGCCGCCTGTCAATCACCATCTGTGCCACGCTGCTTTTTTCCACGGCCATTTATTAATAAATTAATCAATAGGGCCTATTCTGTCGCTACATTGAGATAGGACCGCCCCATGGCAAACGAAGAAGCACAAGACGACCTCACCGCCAGGCTGGACGCGCTGGCTGCTCAGATCGACGCCACCCCGCAAAAAACCGGTGAGGAGATACGCGCCGCACTCAAGGAAGGCACCGAAGCGCGTCTGTCCCGCGCCAGGGATGCCATCAAGGAGGCCACCCGCCGTGAGATTAACGACTCCCTCGGCTGGAACCATTTTGTAGCCGGCTTCGGCGAACAGGGCGCCATATGGGCCGAGGCCATGCTGGATAAGATCGCCGATTTCCGTCTGAAGCACGAACATTCCGCCAGTGAATTGCTTTTCCGCGGCCGTTCCGACTCTCCGACACAGGAAATGCGCGGCCATATTCTAGATAAACTGGCCCAAACGCGCGGCCTTTCCGTTCCAGTGGAGGATTTCCTGGAAAACCTGAGCGCCCTGCCGGAAGCGAGCCTTCGGACCATCTGGCCCAATCAGCCGGATGTTGAAGCCGTTCGCCGGCAGATTATCGACTTCTCCGGCAAAGCCTTTATCCGCGATAATGCTCATGATCTTGCAGGCTGGGCCGAGGCCAGCGGCATCCCCGTGCTGGCGGAGCGCATCCAGTCCGCGGCAAAGGAAATTGGCCGCGTTATCGTGGCGGCGGATTATGCTCATCCCAAATTCCAGCTCGACCTCGCCGAATTCGCCGCCGACCAGCTTCAGCTGGGCGACTGGGCGACCAACATTGCCGAGATGCAGCAGGACATCGCCCGCATGCGCAAGGAAATGACCACCGGCAAGCTGCAGCTCGCGGCCGAGGACATGGCCACCAAAGGCAGGGATTTCGCCGAGCGCTACGCACCGGCCATCATGCTGGGCGTGGCGGCGGGCATGGTCGCCACCGTCGGGCATGATGCCGTGAGCGGGGCCGTAAACCAGGCGTTCGAAGCCATCCGCAACGAATACCAGAACAACCCTGTCGGCCTGATGAACAAAACCAAATGGGTCGTCAACATGGGCATGGGCAAACGCGGCGGCGATTTGAAGGCCGAGGATATGCAGGGCCTTTCCACCACCGATCAGCTTGCCGTGGCTTTCATGGAACTGGCGGCACGCGGCAGCATCGATATCGCCCAACTGGCCGACGATCTGGGCAAACTGGGAAAAACCAGTCAATCCACCTTTATTCCCGCCAAGGAAATCGCCGCCTTTCTCGATAAATACCCCGACGCCAAACCCCTGGCTGACCAGCTCCGCGATTCCACACAGCCCATTTCATTAAAAATATTGCGGGAGATTACGTCTGCCGAACAGGGCCCGGCCTCCTCCCTCCGCGATCTTCAGCAGCTGCACATGCAGTTCCTGGCCGAAGCCGCGCTGGATCAGGCCAATAGCGAACTCAAAGGCCTCAAACGCGTCGGCGCGCAGCTAAACGGCACCATCAACGGCCTGGCCAAAACCTGTCAGGACATGGCCGAAAGCCGCCTGCTCCAGATGACCATCGGGCTTCAGATGCAGCTGGAGCAAATGGGCGTGGATGCCAATATCATCGGCGCCATCCATGGCGGCGAAAAGGAAAACGCCGTCCCAAGCACCAGCGACAACGCCATCCTGGCCGCGCAGCAGGCCGAGAATCAGGCCGTAAAACCGGAACAGGCCGCCGCCTCCGATAAAATCATCGCCATGGATGTTGAAGCCGCCTCACAAACCCAGGGCGCGTCTCCCACGGCCGCCTAACCGGCGCAAATGGCATATACCGTCATCACCAGCCCGAGCGACAGCGCCGAGCTGCGGCAACTCCAGCTTCCCGTGCCGCTGGGATAACTGTCATTGATGGACAGCAGCGCCACAGAGGCCGACGTGCTGCACCCGCCGCCCACCACGGTCTGCCCCACAGGACAGCTCACGCTTTTGACCTGCTCTCCAATAACGGAAAGCGTAAAATTATTACTTATTCGGGTATAAGTCGGCGTTCCCCCCACATGCTTCCAGCCGGATCCGTCGCAAACCCAGACCACCTTGGTCGTGGGGTCGTAACGCAATTGCCCCTCACCCCCGATGGGAGAAGCGCAACCGGCATGGGCAACGCCCGGCATGCCTAATAGCACGGCCAGAACAGACATAAGGATGGATTTACGAAAGCTTCGTTCAGGCATATACAAACCTCCAAGGCAATCTGTTCCCACCCTACCGCTGCCGGTTAAATGCTCCCTAAACGCGCACGCGCGCACCGTCATGATATGAAACATGCAAAAACACGAACTGCGTGACCATTTCAAAGCCCTGCGCGCCGCCACCGCAACCCCGGAGCGCATTGAGGCCTTAACAAAAACAAGCCTCACCTTCGGTGCGTCATTCCACCAATACGCCGTGGTTGGCGCCTATTATCCCATCCAGACGGAAGCCTCCCCCCTGCCCCTGCTACAGCATCTGGCTCAGCAGAACATCCAAACCGCTTTGCCGCGTGTAGCCGCGCCGGATAAACCGCTTCACTTCCACGCCTGGCAGCCGGGCGATGCGCTGCAGCCGGGTTACCGTCACATCCCGGAACCTTCGCAGGAAAACCCTCAGATCATTCCCGCTGCTCTTCTGGTCCCGTTGCTCGCTTTCGATGCCAAAGGGCACCGCCTGGGTTACGGCGCCGGTTTTTATGACCGCACCATCCAGTTCCTGCGCAGCAAAAACCAGCGCTTCATCGCCGTAGGCCTCGCCTATGACACGCAGGAAACCGACCGGCTTCCCGCCGATCGGCATGATCAGAAACTCGATGCTGTCATCACCGAATCCGGCTTTCGCTGGCTGGGGGTCGACTAATCATTTGCTAATCCCTTTCCGGCTAAATTGGCGAATAGGCAAAATCTTAAGCAAACACGGTTAGCATGATCAGACCAATGACAGTGCTCACAACATTCGCCGGCATCATTCTGACCATTTATGTGGCCATCGTCGTGGGCCTTTTCTTCGCCCAGCGCGTCTTGATGTACCATCCCAACAAAAGCCTTGCCGATCCGGGAGAATACAATCTTCCCGGCGTAACGCTGCAACGGCTGAACACCGCGGATGGCGAAACCCTTGTCTCCTGGTTTGCCGGGGCCAAAGCCGGCAAGCCCACCATCCTCTATTTCCATGGCAACGCCGCCCACCTTGGCAATCGCGCCGATAAGTTCCGCGCCTTTGTCGATGCCGGTTACGGCCTGTTGGCCGTCAGCTACCGCGGCTATGGCGGCTCCACCGGCAGCCCCAGTGAGGAAGGCCTTTTCAACGATGCCCGCGCAGGCCTTGCCTTTCTGGAAAGCAAAGGCCTGAAACACGGCGATCTTATCTATTATGGCGAATCGCTGGGCACCGGCGTTGCCGTCAAACTGGCCTCGGAACGATCGCCCAGGCTCCTGATGCTGGAAGCCCCCTACACTTCCGTCGCCGGTCGTGCGCAGGAGATCTACGCCTATGTTCCCGTGCGCTACCTGATACGGGATGTCTACGACTCCTTCTCCACTATAAAGCAGGTCCATGCACCGCTGGTGATCATCCATGGCGAGGACGATATCACCATACCCGCTGCTCATGGGCGCGCGCTGCTGGCCGCCGCCAACGAGCCTAAAACCGGCATTTTCCTGCCCCATATCGGCCATACGGATTTTCCGACCGCCACCCTGGTGGACACCCTCTCCCAACGTCTGACTGTCACGGGGGGGGAACCATGAGCCTTCGCATCCTCGCAGGCAAATGGCGTGGTCGCGCGCTCACCATGTCCGCGGGCAAGGCCGTGCGCCCCACTGCTTCCCGCGTGCGGGAATCCATGTTCAATCTTCTGACCCATCACCGCATTCTGGAAAGGCTCGACCATCCCGGCCTCACCGGCGCGCGCATCGCGGATATCTGCGCAGGTTGCGGAGCATTGGGGTTCGAGGCCCTATCGCGCGGCGCCGCCCATGTCACCTTTGTCGATCAGTCCCGCGCCAGTCTGGAGCTGGTCCGCAAAAACGCGGCCATGCTGGAAGCCTCCGACATTCATACCGTTCAATGCCACGCCGCCCAGTTGCCGCGCGTGGTGGAACCGTTCGACACCATCCTGATGGACCCGCCTTACGGAAAAAATCTGGGCATTCCCATCCTGCAATCGCTGCTTCAGCAGGGCTGGCTGGCCCCTCACACCCTGCTTCTGCTGGAAACCGGCAGCCGGGAACCGCTCAATCTGCCGGAACCCTTTAACCTGGTAGACAGCCGAACCTATGGTGCGGCCACCTTGCATGTCATCGTCACCGCACACAATATATAGTGTATTGCCCCGTAGCGCCCGATCGTATGCGCCACTGATTTTCAGGCATTTACCAAAGTTATTCACCTAAATCTGGTAGAAATAGCCTTAAACTTGTGCTAAAATACAATCATGGATCAGAGATTATCCAGCTTGCATACCCTGGTGCTGAATGCCGATTTTCGGCCCGTGAGTTATTTTCCCTTATCAACCTGCACTTGGCAGGAAGCCATCAAGGCCCTGTTCATGGGCCGCGTCACCGTTGTGTCGGAATATGAAACCGAGGTACATTCCCCATCGGTCAGCATCAAAATCCCAAGCGTGGTGGTGCTTAGGCGCTATGTGCCCAGCAACCCGAGCCGCCCGCCCATGACGCGGCATAACATCCTTCTGCGCGATAAATACGAATGCCAATATTGCGGCGACATCTTCCCCCCGCGCGCCCTGACGCTGGATCATGTCATCCCCCGCTCGCGCGGCGGGATATCCTCATGGGAAAACCTGGTGGCCGCCTGCCATCCTTGCAACACCTTCAAAGGCGACAAGCTCCCCGGTATTCATTGGGACAGGCCGCTGAACGAGCCCGTCATGCCCACCGCGCGGCAATTGCAGAAACACGCCAAAATCGTGGCGGCATATAATTTTCCCGAGAGCTGGGAAAGCTATTTACAGTAAATGGAGCACGCTCTGGGGGCGGCCATGCCCTGCGCGCAGCGCAGGTTCGGAAAAGGTCCTATTGCAGCCCCTGACTTTTTGATTATGGTAGCCCGACCAACCAATCACTAAGGTGGCTGCCATGCGTCTGCTTCTTTCTTCCCTCATCGCCGCAATCTTTTTTTGCGCCTCTTCCGCTCAGGCAATGGATACGCTTTCCAAGCAGGCCATCCTGGTAGACCTCACCACCGACACCGTGCTGTTTGAAAAGAACGCCGACGAGCTCATGCACCCCTCTTCCATGAGCAAGCTTATGACCACCTACATCACGCTGGAGAAGCTGAAGGAAGGTTCCCTGAAAGAGACCGATACTTTCCCCGTCAGCGAAAAGGCCTGGCGCATGGGCGGCTCCAAAATGTTCGTGCATGTGGGTGACAATGTTGCCGTTAAAGACCTGCTGAACGGCATCTCCATCGTCTCCGGCAACGATGCCTGCATCGTGGTGGCCGAAGGCATCGCCGGTTCCGAGGAAACCTTCGCCGAGATGATGACCCGCAAGGGCAAGGAAATCGGCCTGGAGCACAGCACTTTCAAAAATGCCACCGGCTGGCCGGACGATGGCCACCTGATGACCGCGCGCGACCTCTACAAACTCGCCCGTGCCATCAACACTAAATTCCCCGAGCACAAATCCCTGTTCGGCCAGAAGCAGATGACCTACGCCAACATCACCCAGCAAAACCGCAACCCGCTGCTGGATAAGAACATCGGCGTGGACGGCATGAAAACCGGCCACACGGATGCAGGCGGCTACGGCATCACCATCTCGGGCGAGCAGAACGGCCGCCGCGTCATCCTGGTCGTCAACGGCCTGAACTCCACCAACGAACGCGCCGCCGAAGCCGAACGTCTCTACCTCTACGCCTTCCGCGCATTCGACGTAAAAACCCCCTTCAAGGCTGGCGACAGCATCACCGAAATCCCGGTCTGGATGGGCAGCGAGGATAAGGTCGCCCTCACCGTAACGGAAGACGTGAAAATCACCATGCCGAAAGCCTCCGAAGGCGAAACCAAGCTGACCGTCAAAACCAGCGGTCCCGTTCCCGCGCCAATCAAGAAAGGTGACAAGCTCGGCACCCTGGTCATCTCCGTTCCATCCATGGCGCTCTCCAAGGAAATCCCGCTGGTGGCGGCTGCGGACGTAACCGAGCTCACCGGCTTCTCGCGCTGGCAGAAAGTGGCGTTCGAGCGTCTGTTCGGCAAAAAACATGAAGATGCCCCCGCCGCACAGGCACCCGCTGAACCTGCCGCCGCCCCTGCTGCGGAAGCCCCGGCGCCTGCCAAACCTGCTGAGCCTGCTCCCGCAGCGTCCGCTGCTTCGGTAGGCCATTCAGCAGCCCCGACGGAATAACTTTTTAGATTGAAATCCGCATGACCGAATCCTCTTCAAAAAAAGGCTATTTCATCACGCTGGAAGGCGGGGAAGGCGTGGGCAAATCCACCCAGGCGCGTCGCCTGGCGGGCTGGCTTGAACAAGCCGGACACGATGTGGTGCTGACGCGTGAACCCGGCGGCAGCAAAGGAGCGGAAGCCATTCGCGACCTGCTGCTGGCCCCCAAGGATGAGCCCCTCTCCCCCAAGGCGGAGCTGTTGCTCTTCCTTGCCGCGCGCGCCGACCATGTGGAAAAAATCATCCAGCCCGCGCTCGCCGCAGGCAAGGTGGTCATCTGCGATCGCTTCATGGATTCCACCGTGGCCTATCAGGGCGCGGCCAGCCAGCTCGGCAGCGAATATGCCTGGGCCGTTTACCGCACCACCATCGGCGACATTATGCCCGATCTCACCCTCATCATCGACCTTCCGCCTGAAGAAGGCCTCAAACGCGCCGTCGCCAGCGGCAAGCGCAGCGAGGATGACCGCTTCGAGTCCGAGTCCCAAAACTTCCATGAGAAAGTTCGCGAAAGTTTCCACGCGCTTGCCAAAGCCGAGCCGCAGCGCTGCGTGATGATCGAAGGCGGCAAACAGCTCAGCGAAGTGACCCAGGCCCTCAAGGCCGCCATTGGCGAAAGGCTGGGGCTGCCCCATGGCCAGAGCCACTAAAAAGGCGGTTAAGGAAGAACCTTCGCTAGCCATCCCCCACCCGCGCCGCGTGCGTGCGCTTTACGGCCATGCCGGCGCTGTCGCAGCCTTTGAACAAGCCTGGTCCGCGGGCCGCCTGGCCCATGGCTGGCTCATCACCGGCCCTAGGGGCGTCGGCAAGGCCACCTTCGCCTATCACATCGCCCGTCGCGTGCTGGCCGCGCAGGCAACCGATACCGTGCTGCCGCCTGAGCCGGATGAGAACCACCCCATCAGCCGCCGCGTCGCCGAGCAAAGCCATGCGGACCTGCGCGTCATCGCCCCCACCGCCGAAGGCGGCGTGGTGCTGGACGAGAAGAAAAAACCCTCGCACGACATCACCATTGATCAGATACGTACCCTGTCCGATTTCATGCACCTCAAAGCGGGCGAAGGCGCATGGCGCGTGGTGATTGTCGACCCCGCCGAGAACATGAACCCTAGTGCCGCCAATGCCCTGCTGAAAATGCTGGAAGAACCGCCCCCCAGGGTGCTGATGCTGCTCATCAGCCATTCACCCGGCCAGCTTTTACCCACCATCCGTTCGCGCTGCCGCGTCCTTGGTCTGCCACCCTTGTCACCGTTAGATGCCGCCCGCGTGACCGATGCCTACACCGGCGAACTGAACGGCGACGACCATCTGCTGCTGCACACGCTTTCCGAAGGCAGCCCCGGCCAGGCGCTTCAATTGCTGAACCTCGATGGGCTCGCCCTCTATAAATCGATACTGGATGCCATGAGCAAAGGCATGAGCGAGCACGCCACCATGCAGCTGGCTGAAAAACTCGCCGCCAAGGCCGAGGAAGACCGCTGGCCGCTGATCACCAACCTGGCCCGCCAGCTATTGCACCATGTCGCCATGACCGCCGAAGGCAGCACCCCACCTGCCATGCCCGCGCAAGAGCAAGCGTCGCTCACCCGCATCGCCGCTCGCCATTCCCTCTCCCATTGGCTTCATCATTACGATGACATCACCCGCCTGCTGCATCAGGATGGTATTTTACACCTTGATCGGCGCATGCTGCTCAGCCAGCTTTTCTCGGCTTAGTATGCTCTGCCTGTCTGCTGCCCGGCCTGCATGGGCATGTACCCATCAAAATATTCCGCATATGGCGGCACCTGTGAAGCCAGCATGCCATGCACATCCTGCCAGGCTTGGGTATCCATTTCCGGCTGGCATTCCATCAGCGCCTTTAACTGGTTCAGGCCATCATGGTGCATATAGCCTTCTTCCGCCTGTTTGATACAGGTCCCAAGCGCCGAAACAACCGGCACCGGCATCAGCATGCTGTATTGCATAGACCGTATCGCCAGCTCGATTTCCTTAAATCCCGCCTCCTCACGCGGCAGGCAGGCATAAGGGTCCATCAGCATGGCGATGGGCTTTTCCTGTTCCTCCGGCCAGTAAAAGGCCACATTGCAGCACATCGCGTCGCACAGCAGTTCTCCCGCCTGCCATTTGGCAACAAACAGCTTCCACATGGCCTCTTTGAGTAGGGCGGCCTTTTCCATGTCCAGCTCCATATCCTCACCCAGATGGCTCACATGCAGCCCTGGGTAATGCGCGTCGTTCCGCCCAATAAGCCATGCTTCCTTGTGCGCGAGGTTGGCCACCAGGCCGAGGTCACTATGGCCATACCGGTCCTTCTGCACGGCGGGAATCGTAAAACAATCATCTCCGCACAAGCGGTTGGAAGCACTCCGCCGCAAACCGTCCGGGGAAATCCTGAGCGCCCAGTCATCATCCAGCGCCAGCATGAACGACTCCAGGCCGGAACTGAGCGGCTGCATCTGCTCCCGCACCCGGGGAAACTCCGCCCCAAGCCCCTCGTGCAGCTCGACGATGAGATGCGCCACCTCATAGGCTGCGCGCCTGCGCGGCGCAAACAGCTCGTCCCGCTGTTTGAACCGGCCGAGCTCCGCCAGTATTTTCTCCGCGTGCTCAAGCTTCTGCAGCGCCTCCACCACCGGGTCCTCGGCGCCTTCCACCATGTGCCGAATAGCTCCGGTCATGCGGCCCAGCCATGTTCTGGCGGCTACGATCATTGCACAATATCCTTAACTGGTTTATGCCCATGTAACGCATTTCCATGACAATTTAACGATTCCGCCATGACCAAACCCTTCTACATCACCACGCCGATTTACTACGTCAACGACGTGCCGCACCTCGGTCATGCCTACACCACCATCGCCTGCGACGTGCTGGCCCGCTGGCACCGCGCCATGGGCGAGGAGGTCTATTTCCTCACCGGCACCGACGAACATGGCCAGAAAGTCCAGCGCTCGGCGGAAAAAGCGGGCATCGCCCCCCAGGCATTTGTGGACAAAAATGCCGCCCGCTTCAAAGATCTGCTCGGCGCCATCGGCGCCACCAACAACGATTTCATCCGCACCACGGAAGATCGTCACAAACAAGGCGCCCAGGCCTTCTGGAAGGCCATCGACAATAACGGCGCCATCTACAAAAGCAGCTATTCCGGCTGGTACGCCACGCGCGACGAAGCCTATTACGACGAAAAAGAACTCATCCAGAGCCCGACCGGCGAAAAACTCGCCCCCACCGGCGCTCCGGTGGAATGGATGGAAGAGGAAAGCTACTTCTTCCGCCTTTCCTCCTTTCAGGATCGCCTGCTGAAATTCTACGAGGACAACCCCGATTTCGTTTACCCGCAAAGCCGCTTCAACGAGGTGAAAAGCTTCGTCAAAAGCGGGTTGCAGGATCTCTCCATTTCCCGCACCAGCTTCTCCTGGGGCATCCCCGTTCCGGGCGACGAGAAGCACGTCATGTATGTCTGGCTGGATGCGCTCGCCAACTACCTTACCGCCATCGGCTACCCCGACAACAATTACAAAAAATACTGGCCCGCCATCCACATGGTCGGCAAGGACATCCTTCGTTTCCATGCCGTCTACTGGCCCGCCTTCCTTATGGCCGCCAACATCGAGCCGCCCAAACGCGTCATCGCCCACGGCTGGTGGACCATCAACGGCGAGAAAATGTCCAAATCCATCGGCAACGTCATCGATCCCTTCAAGCTCATCGAGCAATACGGGCTGGATTACGTGCGCTACTTTCTCCTGCGCGAAGTCCCCTTCGGCAATGACGGCGATTTTTCGCACGAAGCCATGATCACCCGCTGCAATGCCGAACTGGCCAATAACCTCGGCAACCTCGCCCAGCGCAGCCTCTCCATGATGGTGAAGAACTGCGACGGCAAAATCCCCGCGCGCGATGCCGCCGTCACCAGTGCCTACGGCCCCAAACGCGGCAACGTGCTGGCCGACATGCAGCGCTACATGACCGGCCCGGATTCTCCCAACTTCACCCTCGCCCTCGAACAGCTTCGCCTCGCGGGCGACGAAGCCAACGCCTTCATCGATACCGAGGCCCCCTGGACCCTGAAAAAGACCGATCCCGCCCGCATGGCTGCCGTACTGGCCGAACTGGCCGAAACCATCGGTACGATTACCCCCTTGCTGGCCCCCTTCACCCCGGGCGCCGCCGCCACCGTTGCAGGAAATCTCGGTTTGGCCGAAACCCCCTTCATCGGCCAGCCCCTCTCCCTGGGCGGCACCCCGCTGGAAGCCCCGAAACCCGCCTTCCCCCGTCTGGAAGCCGCGCAAAGCTAGAATTGTTCAAAAAAGCGTCATCAAACTGTCAGGCGTCTGTCTTGTCCTGGGCGTAATCTGGCCTGTAACCGTAGTTATAGCGCCATGAACCCGACCGATACCAACCTTCCCGCCAGCCTGATTCTTGCCCGACATGCATTCGAGCAGGCGGCAGAACGGTTAGGCGCGGCGTTCCGCCAGCCCCTCACCATTGAATCGCTGGAGGAAATGGGCGCGGCGGTCGGCACGCAATCCATGCAGATCATGTCGGATTTTCTGCTGATGATCCAACGTCCGGATTTAAGCCTGGATGATATTCAGCAGAACCCCTCGCTCCGTCCGAATTTTCAGGAAGGCCTTCCGGAAATCCAAACCCTTGCCAATTTTTCCACCGCCATACAAAACCTGCTGGAAAACGCTCTGGCCGACGACGACCTTTTGCCCTTCAGGGATCGGCTTGATCGCAGGAAAAAACTATACACGGCCGCGGCCAAGGCCACACGTGAAGTGCTGATGGGCTGGAATACCAATAACAATCTCCACCCGGTAGCCTACGATATTTTCGTCCCCAAGGACGAAAAACTCCGCGCCCTTACCAATATCATCCTGAAGCTCGATTCGCTCAGTGAACGCCTGAACAACCGGTTTAACGCCACGATGGCCCGGGAAGACCGTCGCTCCATCGACCTGCTAGAGGACGTGGTGCGCATCTCTTTCGACGGCATCGTGGACATGCTGGTGGATTTTGTCACGGATTCCGGACTGACGGACCTGAACAACACGGACAGCTACTCGCACATATTGCGTTACCTGTGCGAAACCAGCGTGCAGCCGGTCCTGGCGCAATGCTTTAAAACCATGCTGGATGAATATGGCTACGGCA
This sequence comes from bacterium, assembly GCA_016124905.1. Classification (NCBI taxonomy): domain Bacteria; species bacterium. The sequence continues at coordinate 35,022 of WGMV01000028.1, read as the reverse complement.
ATGCCCTGACATGCTATCAGGCGACCTATGGCATGGTGTTCGACTCCCTTCACAAACAGCTGGGGCGCAAAGGCATCGAGGATAAAACCGTCGCCAGCAACATTGCGGAAAGCATTCTGTCGATCCCCGACATCGCATCGGCCTATCACGACGGCACCTCCTACTTGACCTATCATGAACGCTACACCCCGGCCGACTCACCCAGGCCCAACCTGTGGGAAGCGCTTACCCATGCGTTCCACGGCGCGTTTGCATTCATTCTGGATGAGAGCATCAAGCCCCCGGCCGCGCTGGAGCATATTGCCTCTTCCATTTGCGCCATGGGGCTGTCCGGCATCGAAGAGCCCAACACCCCCCACCTTCAGGACCAGCTAACCATTCTCGACATGTTCCTTCAGGGCCTGAAACATGTGCTGCACGAATACACATTGCACCCCGGCATACCCGGCCAGGCCAACAACAATCTTTACGACGTACAGGAAAAATTATCCGCGCTGCAGAATATTCTGAGATTGGCCGCCCATAAGGACACCCTCTATACCCTGCCGGATGCATCGGCGGAAAACGCCGCATTCCCTTATGGTGCACTTGGTCCCATGAATCATGATTTCGTGGCGGGTTTTGCGGCGGCAACATTTATGGACGTAATGAACTACGTCAACATCTGCCATGGCCGCTCCCCCATCGGTGAGGAAGAAGCGGCGCATGCGTTGTCAGGGGAAGGAATGAGCCGCGCCAGCCTGACCGGCCTCACGCTCGCCGGGCAGGCCATGCAGGAACATAACCGCGACTCCGCAATGGAGGTCACGTCCTTTGACATGCCGCTCTTACATTTCATTCATGCGCATCAGAACCGCATTGATGCCATCAAAGGCGCCATCGCCTCCACCCCTCTGTAACCGCCTCCATGCCCTCCCACTCAAACACCTCATTTCTGGCACGTCTTCGGCATAGCGGCGGCAACCTCATCCAGGCCGCGGCGGAATGGCATACCGGCTACGATGAACGTGTCGGCATCAGCGGCAGCATCATCCAAAGCCACCCTTCCGGCGATGCCCCCGGCACGGATGGCCTGACCCTGGGTGAACGCAAAGGTGAAAAATATCACGGGCCCGGCAAACTCGTTGATGAAAGCATTACCAACGATGGCTGGTGGACCCATCCCTCGCTGTACACCATCGGCAGTCAGGCTTATGCCTCCGCCGCATCCATCGTCACGCCCGAGGGCCGCAATATTTTTACCTACGATGACAAAAGCGGCTTTTTCTACCGCCATTACGACATCGTCAAGCGCGGTGGCGCCTATGACCTCCAGCCGCGGGAAACCCCGACCATCATCGACAAGGATGTCATGGTTGCGCTGAATAACGCCATCTATGATCTTATCCTTGATCCTTCGGCCTATAAACCATCCGCCAAACAGCTGATGCTGAAAATCCCCTCAATGGGTGACCCCATCACCGCAGAAGAGCTTTTCCGCTCCTGCGCGCCAGACCGTAATAATGATTTCGAACACATTGCCATCGCGGTGCTCTGTTCCAATTATGGCGATTATTTTTATGCCAATGCTGGAAAACACCAGCTTTTCAGCAGCCACAAACCCATGCTTGACGACGAAGGTCATGGCCATATTTCCAACGACACCGGCATGCTGGCAATGGCTTCGCGTGAAGAAATCCGCTCCAAAAGCATCCGCATCGACACGGCCTGGGTTCCCACCCTGTTCACATGCTTTCATTACCTCGAGCAGGGCAGATCGCTGGACGAGCTTTCCATCTCCGAGCCAGACCAACATATGCTAAACGTGTTTCTGGAACAGAATCGCGGGTGCAGCCTGCTAAGGCGCTGATCAGGCGTCCTGCCTGAGAATGTTGATATTCAGGCCACGTTCGCTAAACCCATAAAAAGCGATCACTAGCGGGCGCAGCATTTCCGGATTTCCCGGCCCGCTGAACAGAACGTGGGCATATTTAGCCAAATCGAAACACGTATTGTTCTTTATATATTCCCGTATCTTCAACCACATCGGAACGCGTGCCGTCGCATAGCAGTAATGCTCTTCTCCATTTTCCGTTTCATGCATCAGCATAAAGGTAATCGAGAAATCCGCGGCCAGGTGTTTTTCTCGTGCAGTTAATGTTGCCTGAGACAGCTCGCTCGCGACGGCGACTTCTGTGCGCTCACTGTCCGGCCATATTTCAGAAATAGTTATTTCGCTAGGCTTGTCCGGCTGGGCGACTTTAACGGCCAGATCCAGGATTGTTTCCTTATTAGCGACATGCTTCACATCCGCGGGTGCATAACACACCGCACCGGCATGAGCGAAAGATACATGACGCACAAGCAGTGGCGGTGCTTCGGTAGCGTTGGCATTCTTGCTGTTACGGCGCATGGCCTATCCTTGAGAAGGTGCGCCAAGCGCATGGTTGATCAATGCTTCAACCGTGGCGGACTTATTATGCCCCTCGCTCATGAAATTAAACCTTTCCGCCGGATTCAAATGGAGCGCCTGCGCAATTTGCGCGGCATTGTCCCCACGGTGTTCGGCAAAGTGATCATCCGCCTGCACGAGCTTCAAACAGCCGATCGCACTACCGACATCTCCATGACGTAGATACTCCGAAACTTGCTGGCCTGCCGCTTCCAGAAACACATCGTCGGTCTCACGCCTTGTCGCCCGGTCTGCCTCCACGCAATTTCTCAGCGTACCCACCACAAAATCAATGGGAGTGGTCGGCGCATTTCGATCATTCAGGCTTTTGACGGCTATCCTGCTATCTGCCTCAACCCCTTTGGGAAGCAGAAAGTGGTTTTCCAGGAAATTTGCCGGATTATTGGCAATCTTCTCCCATTCTCCTTTGTGCCCATGAAAATAATTCTCCAGGGCCGAGGTAAGCTGGGCGGGATTGACGGGGCGTCTCTCAAAAGCCGCGCGCAAATCAGCAACAGCAGGATCAACAGTAAAGGATTGCGTCATTTCTTCTTGAGGCGCTCCCTGTAAATACTCCAACCGGAATTCCGTTCCGGCCTGCCACATGGGATGGCTATCTGCCAATTGCTCTTTCATAATGTTCAGCCAGTTATCGAACGTATGGGCCTTGGAGTCCAATCCGCCGTTCGGCACTCTGTTTTGATTATAAAAATCTTCAATGATGTGGAAAATCTCATTCGCCATCAACGGGCCTTGGCCCTCGCCTTCGCGAACGTGGTTAACCGCTTCCACCAGATTTATTAAATTCTGCATGCCGTTTGCATCACCAATATCCCGGCCCTCGACAGTGTTATGCAATTCAAGCGCAGAAGTAAGTTTCTCCCGAATGATAAATTCCCCAACATCCATAATGCTCGAACCCGTCTTCAACCAGCCTTCTATCTCATGAACGGTAAAGGGGCGGGTTGCTTCATTCTGTTCGTTGCGCCATACGCGTATCTGGGCAGAGTAAGAACGGTCATTGGCATTTTGCAGTTCGTTCAGATAACCATCTACTTCACGGGAGGCAATGCTCGCCGAATTCGCCTGAATACGATCCGGTGCTTCCCATCGCCACATGCTGTTAAAGGTAGGGTTCCAGTTTCCTCCCGCCAGGGCTCCCAGTGGCTGTCCGTCCGGCAGGGCGCGGTCGTTAAGGATGGATATAATCGAAAAACTCTCAACCCTTAACCCCACGGTCACGGCCAATGGCCCGCGAACCAGCGTTTCATAACTGATGTTAGCGTCGGAGGCACAATCCAGCATAAAAGCGCACTGCAATACGGTATCTCGCACAACATCCGAAACAAGCGCGCCGCTCGGCAGTGCCGTATCGTCGATGTCGCCGCCGCAAACCACGGCCGCCATTTCATACATGAATGCCAGATCGCGAAACGCGCTTAAACTCCGGGGAGTAAACTGATGTGACAATGAATTGGGAACCAGTAGCCCCTGTTCCTGCAGTTCCCGAAATTCATGCAACGCTTTTGCCGCAAGTTTTTCCAGCGATCCTGCTGCAATACCCTCGGAATCAAATTGGTTGAGCTTTTTCACCATATACAGATCATTCTACAATTATTACCCGTATAAAATAACATTAACTAATTAATTAATTATTAGTTTTGCTATTTACTACCAGTCGCCCCGAGGCTATCAAACCCCATGCTCATCGATTCCCACTGCCACCTGAATTATCCTGACTTCGCCCCGGATTATGCCGACATGCTGGCCCGCGCGGGCAATGCGGGTGTCGGCCTGATGCAGACCATCTGCACCAAAATGGAGGAATTCCCTACTGTTCTGGCCATAGCAGAGGCCAATTCTACCATCTATTGTTCCATCGGCGTGCATCCCCACCATGCGGGAGAAGGGGAAATGGTCACGACAGCCGAATTACTGGAAAAAAGCGCCCATCCCAAGGTCATCGGCCTGGGCGAAACGGGGCTGGACTACTATTACGAACATTCCCCGCGCGAGGCCCAGCGCGAGAGCTTCCGCCGCCACATCGCCGCCAGCCAGCAAAACGGGCTTCCCATCATCGTCCACACCCGCGATGCCGATGACGATACCCTCGCCATTCTGGAAGAAACACAGAATGCAGCCCCTTTTCCGGCCCTCATCCACTGTTTCAGCTCAAGCCGTGCCTTGGCGGAACACTGCTTGAACATGGGCATTTACATTTCGCTTTCCGGTATTCTCACTTTCAAAAAAGCCGAAGAGCTGCGCGCCACCGCAAAAGACATACCGCTCAACCGCATCCTGATTGAAACCGACGCTCCCTACCTCGCCCCCATCCCCTATCGCGGCAAACGCAACGAACCTGCCTATGTGAAGGAAGTCGCCCAATGCCTGGCGGAACTAAGAGGGGTTTCGGCAGAGGAAATCGGCCATGCCACGACGGAGAATTTTTTCCGGCTCTTTAAAAAAGCGACGCGTCCCTAGGCAAGGCCGGGCGCCGTATCATGCTGTTTCCAGAAGCTTTCGAGAAACGCGGCATCCGCCCACTGGGTTGCATCCTTCACCAGCAATTGCAGCGCGGCCCGCGTGATATGCTGATCGGCGGGTAAATGGTTGCCCGCCCCCAGCACCACATTCACCCCTTCGCATGCCTTGATGCCGTCGGCGATCAGGGCTTTGGTCTCCCCACGCACCACATGCAGCATGCCTTCTTCATAAACCGTGCCGATGACGTGGCATTTCTGAAGAATCTCCACCGCCACCGCTTCGGGCTTCGCTCCGTGGAGCACCTCCGGATGCTGGGCAGCCCACAGGCCTGCCAGTCCTTGAATAACGCCTTCCACGAATGGTTCCGGGGATGCCGTCAATATCACCAACCGGCCGTCCTTGAGCACATGGGTAAACAGCACATCCAGCGCTTCGTGAAATGCCCGGTGCTGATAGATGGCTTCGGTCCGCTCGTGGCCGAAGGCGTGCAGAAGCCGCCCGATATAATAGCCGCCGGGCGCATCGCGATAATGATAAAATGCATTCGCCGCCGCTTTCAGGATATTATCAGGCCTGCCCAGAAAGCCGTAACTGCTCAGCATGGTACCGTCAAAATCAACCAGCGCGACATTAGCCCCGGGCTGAAGGCACAGACCGCTAACCGTTCGGTTTATCCAGTTCTGATGGGCATCTGACATGGTATGTACTAAACGTGTGATACCAACCTAACACGAATTTATTACATTTTGGCATGTCTCAACGCCTGGCCCATCCTTCCTTACATATCACCGCCACCCTGCTGGGCTGCGGTTCCTCTTCCGGCGTCCCGCTGATTGGCTGTCATTGCGTGGCCTGCAGCTCCCCAAACCCCAAAAATAACCGGTCCAGAGCCTCTTTGCTGGTGGACGCGCGCTCAACGGGAGCGAATAAGGCCACCCGCCTGCTTATCGACACCTCGCCAGACCTCCGCCAACAGGCCCTCAAACATAACATCACCACCGTGGATGGCATTCTGTTCACCCATGACCATGCCGACCATACCCACGGCATCGACGACGTGCGCAGCTTCAATTACCACCGCTCCGGCATCGTCCCCGCCTGGGCGGATGCTGTGACCATTGCCACCCTGAGGGAACGCTTCGGCTACGTCTTTCGCCCGCCGAAACCGGAATTCGGCTGGTACGCCCCTGCACTGGATTTTCGGCAGATTCCCGACCCGCTCACGCCGTTTGAGGCAGCAGGCATCCCGGTTATTCCCTTCTGGCAGGATCACGGCAGAGTCAGAAGCCTGGGTTTTCGCATCGGCAATTTAGCCTATTCCACCGATGCGAAAGCCCTCGACGAAACGGCCTTCGGCATTCTGCAGGGCGTGGATACCTGGATCGTGGATTGCCTCAAGGAAACCCCGACCTGGAGCCACTCACACCTGGAGCAGACCCTGGAATGGATCGAGCGCGTCAAACCCCGCCGCGCCATCCTCACCCATATGTCGCATGAGCTGGAATACGAAGCCCTGAGCACCAAACTGCCGCCGGGCACGGAGCCCAGCTATGACGGCATGGTGATCACGCTTTGACCCGGGCCTGAGCGTCTTCCGCCTGCAAGGCCGTTTGCGTCAGCGCGCTGTCGAGCTTCAACCCGTGTAGGTGAATCGGCTCGCCCGGCTCGGGGTGCCCCAGTTTGCTGGCCGCCGAATCCTGGGACTTATGGTTATAGCGCACCCAGAGCTCCGCCAGCCCGCGCTCACCCCAGCCGGAACTCCCGCGCGAAAGATTATGCTGCCCAAGCGAGGTGGCAAAACTCTCGCGCTCCGTCGTCGGCACCTCGAACAATTTGCCATTGCTGGGCAGATGCACATGGATATCGCCCACACGCTGAATATCTTCAAAAAACTGCGCCAGCTTCACATTGCCATAGCCATCCACATAGGCGATGCGGCTTTCCGTCAATGCCGGAATCGCCTGATAAAGGTCCTGCAGGTTCAGCACATGCAGGTTGAAATCCGGCCCGAAACTGAGCCCGGCCTGCCAGGGCAGGCGCGAAAGGGTTTGAATCACGCTTTGCCCGTTATGGTGGGCGGGGCGTGCAGCCAGCGTCAATGCAGCGGCATCGGGAGAAATAATGCGCGCGCCATTTTCAAGCTCCGCAAAAAAGCTCGCCGGGCTGTCGGAAAGCTGCTTGAAGGCTGCCTGCGTCGGCACCACAAACAGGGCGCGGTTCGGCAGCGCCTTGCTGTCGGTATTGGCCGCCAGCTGGGTGGCGACAAAACTCGACTCAAGCCTCTGGTCATCCGGCGTGGTGCTTTTCAATGGAATAAAGTCGATCTCCGCGCCGGGATTAGCCTCGCGCACCCGCGGCAGCAGCTTATCCGCCAATGCGGAGGGCGCCACTATCGTGACATACCCCTGCGCCGCATTACCGGGGTGTTTCGGCCGGCTGTCAGCTAGCACATCCAGCTTGCCCGCCAGTTCAAAGCGTGCGCGTTTTTCTTCCGCTTCCGGCAGCGGGTCCACGGTCACGGTCTCGCGGAAGCGGGAACGGTCACCCGTCAGCACGCGCACCACTTCCTGCGGAAACAAATCGCGCGAACGAAACTGCGTATTGCCTTTGTCGAATTCGATAGTATGCAGCAGCGCTGCCTGCCAGCCCTGGCGAAGCAGAGAGAAGCTGTTGCCCGACTCCTGCGAGCCGGAAGCCACACCCACCACGGGAACTTTCTTTCCGTTGGCGGCCTCTATCTCGATATGCGCGAGCCCTTCCCCCACATTGCCGAGCTTGGGCTTTCCATCCAGACGCGGGGCCGTGTTGTGATACACCGTGTCATATTTCCCCGATGCCGCCGCCTCTTTCACCAGCACCGCCGTCTGCGCGATGTCGAAGGAATCGACACTGGCAATATCGATATCGAGCCGGATGCCCGCCTTGGCGGCATGTTCGTGCAGCTTCTGAACAACTTCGTAAAAAGCGAGATCCTGGGTGCCGTAATCCCCCACGACCAGAAGTTTCTTGGTGATCGGTTGTGCCTGGTTTGTCATGATCAAGTTCCTTGGTTTGATAAATTGGCTCAAACCAAATTGCCCGCTAGAGAACCCGCGATTCAGGCAAAAACAAAGCCCGTCACGCGGGCGGCGTGACGGGCTTTCGCTCGTCGTACCGCTTTAGCCGTTTATTTTGAGTGCCCGCAATTTGGTAAAAATCAGCACTTGGTCCGTTACTCATACGAAAAACCGCCCCATCTCGCAACTGCGAAATGGGCCGTCATAAATATTTCACGCACCCACCGGCATCGCCTCTTATACAGAAGAGGCCACGCATACCGCAGTATAGGCCTTGGCTTTGAGAAAAAATTAAGCTAGCCCTTTTATGTAGAGTTTCTCAGCAACCTTCGGTCACCATGCCAGCACAGCACCGTCACACGGTAGAAAAAATCAAGAGCGGCGCCTATTTCAGCGAGGCGCTCACCTGGTATGACGCCGTCTACCACGCGCCAATTATCACCAAGGCCTATTCAGTCGTGGTGACGATGGTGGCCATTGGCGCCATCTGGTTTGCCATTTCCGGCCTGCTGGAACTCATGCCCATTCAGAAGCAGGAACCTTTTGTGATGGTGGTGAAGGACCTGGAAAATTTTGAAACCAACATGAAACCGCTGACCAACCGCACTGGGGATGCCAACGAGGCCCTGCTGGATTTCTTCGTGAAGGATTATGTCAAAAACCGTGAGTCCTACGATTACAGCAGGTTCAGCGTTTATTCTGCCCGCATCCGCGCTCAAAGCAACGACGAAGCCTATTCCGAATACAAGCGCTACCAGAACACCGGCAATGCCGAAAGTCCCGTCGTGCGGTTTGAGGCCCACACCATCCGCACTGTCAGGGTCACCGCCATCCGTTACAATACCGAGCCGGAATTCGAGGATGCCGCCAGCACGCCTTCTTCCGCCATTGTCAGCTTTGAAGCCACGGAAACCGGCCCCAAAGGCACGCGTGACACAACCGGCAGGGTCAAGCTGACCTTCGGCGTCACCCCGGTTGAAGTGAATCAGGATGACTACAGCATTGCCCCCATGCAGTTTCAGGTAACGCGGTACGAAGCACTGGAAGACACCCCATGAGCAGGATTGCAACCAAATCGCAAACCGGTATGATGCGCGCTATGAAAGCATGGAAACAGCTGTTCCTCTTGCCGGTTCTTGCCCTCGCCGTCCTGACGCCATCCCTGGCACTGGCGCAACGCATTCCCGTCCCCATCCCATCCGACCGCCGCATACGCACCGTGGTTTATAGCCCGAACGAAGTGGTGAAATTCGTCGGCCATTACAATTACCAGACCAGTATCGAGTTTGAAGAAGGCGAGGAGATCCAGACCATCTCCATCGGCGATTCCATTGCCTGGCAGCTTACTCCCGTCAACAACCGGCTGTTCCTGAAACCGGTCGAGCAGGCGGCCGATACCAACATGACCCTGGTCACCAACCGCCGCTCCTACCTGTTCGAGCTCCATGCGCGCGAAACGGAATCCATGAACGACCCCTCCATGGTCTTCACCCTGCGCTTCGTCTATCCGGATTCCACCCTGGGCAACGTGAGCAACTATTACCGCCAGGAAGCCCTGCCCGACCTTCAGCGCGAATCCTATAAATACAACTTCAACTATTCCATCGCCGGCGACGCCCGCAACATCGAACCCATTCGCGTGTTCGACGACGGCCGCTTCACCTATTTCGAATTCCCCCATTCCATGCCGGAACTTCCCGCCATCTTCATGGTGGATTCCGCCAACCGCGAATCCATCATCAACTTCCGCATCCGCGGCACCTACATGGTGGTGGAGCGCATTGCCTCGCGCTTCACGCTCCGCCAGGGCGCGGATGTGATCTGCGTCTTCAACGAGCGCATGCCCCAGCCCAAAGCGCCGGAAGCCAAAAAGGAATAATCGCCGCTAACGCTTCAGTGCCACCACCATCCCTTCGATGGTCGGCAGCAGGCAGCCGTCGAAACGCCTCATCACTTCCGCATTGAACCGCCGCATCCCTTCCCATTGCGCCTTGCTGACGCCTTCGGGCTGTGTGGTTTTCGGCGCATGACCGAACAGAAGCGTGTTGTCCCCCACCAGCAGCCCGCCCGGGACCAGGTGCTTCTCCGCCCAGTCCAGATAAGCCGGGTAAGCCGCCTTATCGGCATCAATGAACACCATCTCAAGCGGTACTGGCGGCACGAACCCTTCCAGGCTCGCCCGCGCATCCCCTTCCATCACGGTCACCCGCTCGCTCAGGCCCGCCTGTGCGACGTGCTCGCGCCCCTGCCGCGCGAAATTCGGGTTCTTCTCCCAGGTAATCAGCCTGCCATCTACCGGCATGGCGCGCGCCATGGATATGGCGGAAAAACCCATAAAACACCCAAACTCCACCACCATGCGCGGCTGCTTGAGCTTTACCAGCAAAGCCAGAAACCTCGCCTCCGCCGCCGATAGCTGCATATGGTAATGCCCGGCCTCCTTTGCATGTTCAGCAACGACACGGCCAAACTCATCCAGCGGGTGCAGCATGGCAAGGTATGCATTCAAACTCTCATCGTCATTGCGCATCATGGCGGGTCAGGATAATTTCGGGTGAACGACAGGGATAAATAATGGCACAGTTTACGACCATTTTGCTTGAAGTGAACGAAAAAGGCGTGGCCACCGTCACGCTCAACCGCCCCGATGTGCATAACGCCTTCGATGCCACGATGATTATCGAGCTCACCAAGGCTGCCGACCTGCTGGAAAAAGACCCCGCCGTGCATCTGGTTGTTCTACGCGGCGCAGGCAAAAGCTTCTGCGCGGGTGGGGACATGAACTGGCTGCGCGATGTCAAAGCCTTCACGCCCGAGGAAAGCGAGGCCGACAGCCAGCGCCTTGCCCGGCTCTTCGATCATTGGCAGCAGCTTTCCCGCCCCGTCATCGGCGTGGCGCAGGGGGCCAGCCTCGGCGGTGGCACGGGCCTCGTCAGCATTTGCGATTATGTGCTGGCCGATGCCAACGCCACCTTCGGCCTCACGGAAGCGCGACTCGGCCTGGTGCCCGCCGTCATCTCTCCTTACGTCATGGCCAAAATCGGCCCGAGCCATGCGCGCGCGCTCTTCACCAGCGGCATCCGCATCTCGGCCGACCGCGCCCGCGCCATCGGCCTGGTGCATGAAGTAGCCTCGCATGGGTTGGAAGACCGGGTCGATATGATCATCAACGAATATCTCAAATGCGGCCCGCAGGCCATGCGCCATGCCAAACATCTGGTGGGCGAACTTCTCAAGCTCGCCCCGCACGGCCATGACAGCGTGCAGCGCCATACCATCCGCCTCATCACCGAGCTCCGCCAAAGCGCCGAGGCGCAGGAAGGCCTGGATGCCGCCCTCGCCAAACGCGCACCCGCATGGGTAAAGCCATGAGCGGCATCCATCGTTTGCTGATCGCCAATCGCGGGGAAATCGCCAGCCGCATCATCGCCACCTGTCACCGCATGGGCATCGATACCGTCGCGCTCGCCGCCCCGGGTGACGAAACCCTTCCCTATGCCGCGCAGGCCACCTATTGCCACCTGCTTTCAGGCGCAACGCTGGCGGAAACCTACCTGAACATCCCCGCCATTATCCAGGCCGCCAAACAGCATAAGGCCGATGCCATCCATCCCGGTTACGGCTTCCTGTCCGAGAACGCCGCCTTTGCCGAGGCGGTGAAAAAAGCGGGCCTCATCTGGGTCGGCCCTCCCGCAAAAAGCATCCGCGCCATGGGCTCCAAAGCAGCCGCCCGCCAGTGCGCAACCAAGCTCGGCATCCCGGTGGTGCCCGGTTACGACGGCGAGGCGCAGGATGAAAAAACCCTGCTGAAAGAGGCCGCCCGCATCGGCTTTCCTCTGCTCGTCAAGGCTGCGGCCGGCGGCGGTGGCAAGGGCATGCGCGTGGTGGAGGAAAAATCCGCCCTTGCCACCGCCATTGCCTTGGCGAAATCCGAAAGCAAAACCTCCTTCGGCGACGACCGCCTGATTCTCGAGCGCTACCTCACCCGCCCCCGCCACATCGAAATTCAACTGATGGCCGACACACACGGCACCGTCCTCGCCATCGGCGCGCGCGACTGTTCCATCCAGCGCCGCCACCAGAAGGTGCTGGAAGAATCCCCCGCCCCCAACCTCCCCGCCACCATGCTGGCGGAGATGGAATCCGCCGCCATCCGTCTGGCGAAAAACATCGGCTATACCGGCGCGGGCACCATCGAGCTGATGCTGGAGGAATCCAGCGGCGAATGGTTTTTCCTGGAAATGAACACCCGCCTGCAGGTGGAACATCCCGTCACCGAACTTGTCCACGGGCTTGATCTGGTTGCCATGCAGCTTGCCGTCGCCTCTGGTGAAAAACTCCCCAAAACCATCCCCCCAGCCCGCGGCCATGCCATCGAGGCACGCCTCTGCGCCGAGGACCCCGACGCGGGCTTTCTCCCCTCCACCGGGATGATCGAGCATCTCGTGCTGCCGAACCTGCCGGGCATCCGTTACGATGTCGGTTACGCGGCCGGTCATGCCATCACCCCGCAATATGACCCCATGATCGGCAAGATTATCGCCTATGGCACCACGCGGGAGGAAGCACGCCAGCGCCTGCTGCACGCGCTCCGCTCCATCATCATGGTCGGCCCCGCCACCAACCGCGACTACCTCTGCCGCCTGCTCGCGCACCCGGCATTCGCTAAAGCAAAACTTTCCACCGGCTTTATTACCGAACATGAGAAGAAACTCACCAGGCCTCCCCTCTCGCAATCCCAACGTGCCGCACTGCTAGCCGCGCACCTTCTCTCGGATGCATCCCCGGGCGCAGTAGGCGCCGCCCACACAACACAACACACCGTCTGGCAGCAGATTGGAAAACTCCATGGCTGAACAACGCTTTCGCATTTCCGGCGCCGATGTCACGGTGGACAACCTGCGGCAGCAGGCAGGCCGCATGGAATTCACACTGGGCGGCAACCACTGGTATTTTGAAAAAGTCACCCTCCCAAACGGCCAGCTGCTGCTGTTACAGAAAAACGAAGCGGGCGACGTCATTTCGCAACATCCCCTCGCCACCGGCAAACCCAACCGCAACGGCGCGCGCACCATCTGGCTGGGCGGGGTGGACGCCGTGGTGGAGCCTATCCGCAAAGGTCAACAGGCTACATCCGCAGGCTCCGGCACCATCGCAGCACCCATGACCGGCACCCTGCGCGCCGTGAACGTAAAAGCAGGCAGCAAGGTAAAAACCGGCGACACGCTTATGGTGCTGGAAGCCATGAAACTCCAGCTCGCCATCAACGCCCCCGTTACCGGCACGGTAAAAAGCTGCGGCGCCAAAGCGGGCAGCCTGGTGCAGCAGGGCGACATCCTCGCCATCATCGAGGCGGATAAAAAATGAGCAACGATCCTGTCACCATCGTCGAGGTAGGCGCACGCGACGGCCTGCAATACGAGGCCGCCATCCTGCCCGTGGAACAACGGCTGGAACTGCTGAAACGCCTCTCCTCCACTGGGCTGAAACGCATCGAAGGCGGCAGCTTCGTCAACCCGAAAATCCTGCCGCAAATGGCCGGGTCCGACGAATTGGCCAGACTGGTTCAAGGCATGGACTGGCCCCAGGGCATCCGCTTCTCCTGGCTGGTACCGAACGAACGCGGCCTGGACATTGCGCTGGATGCGGGAGTACGCGAAATCGCTCTCTTCATCGCCACCTCCGATGCCTTTTCCAAAGCCAACATCAACTGCACCGTGGAGGAATCCTTCCAGCGCATCGCCCCCGTGGCGGAACGCGCATTGAAAGCGGGCATGAAGGTGCGGGGCTATGTTTCCACCATCTTCGGTTTCATGGATGAGGTGATTGCGCCCGAACGCACCATGCAGGTCACCCAACGGCTGCTCGATCTCGGCTGTTACGAAGTCTCCCTGGGCGACACCACCGGCATCGGCACGCCGCAAACCACCGCCGCCCTGCTTGAACAGGCGCGTCGGCAAAACATTCCTTTCAACAGGCTCGCCCTCCACCTGCACGATACCGGCGGCCGCGCTATTGAAAACATCGCCGTCGGTTACGACATGGGCATCCGCACCTTTGACAGCGCCGTCGGCGGCCTTGGCGGTTGCCCCTTCGCCGGTTCACCCAAGGGCAATGTCGCCACATCGCTGGTGCTGGATTTCTTCGACCAAAAAAACATTCCCCATGGCATTGATCCGGCAGCCATCACCGACACCGCCGACTGGGTGAAAAAGCTCGTCGGCAAGGCCTGAGCCTTCTCTGTTATCCGAGTATCAGGGTCCGCCATTCACCCAGTTCAATCACCTCGACCTTCTTAAGCCCATACAACGCAAAGGCCTCTTCCACCTGCCACTGCCGCCATGCCAGAATGCCCGAAAGCACAATGGCTCCGCCTGGCGCATGCAACCGGGCGATATCATCCGCCATGCCGATGATCGGCTCCGCAAAAATGTTGCACAGGATCAGCCCATACGGCGCCCGTGTGCCAATCTCCGCATGCTGCGCGCCATCTGCCCGCACCGCGTGAATATGCCCACCCAGCCCGGCCTGCTCGGCATTCAGCCGTGTCGTCTCTACCGCCTCCTGCATGATGTCCGAAGCCACGATACGCGCGCCCGGCCAGTAATGCGCCGCCGCCAGCGAGAGCAGTCCCGACCCGCAGCCGATATCCAGAATCGCCGCTGGCTCAATAACTCCTGCAAGCCCGCCTATGGCCTGCAATGCCCCGATGGTGGAAGGATGCTGCCCAGTGCCGAACGCCGCCCCGGCCTGAAACTCCAGAGCCTGAAACTCAGGGCTATTCGCCACTATTCAGCAAATCCTCGAGCTTCTTGATGAAAGCCGGGCTCTCCCAGTCGATCGCCCCGCGAATGCGCGCGCGCTCCCGCCCGTGCCGGTCGATCAGCAAAGTGGTCGGCAATCCCGGGATATGTAAATTGGAATAACTGGCGGCATCCTGGTTGTAATAGATGCCGAGATAGCGCACGCCGTATTGGTTATAGAACTGCGTCACCACCTGCTGGGCGCTTTTTTCCTGCGTTCCCCGGTCCTGGGCGACGGAAATCACCGCCAGGCCTTTATAACCGTACCGCCCCTGAAGCCGGTCCAGCGCGGGCATTTCCCGCACGCAGGGTGGGCACCAGGTTGCCCAGAAATTGAGCATCACCACATAGCCCCGATATTGCGACAGGTAATATTCCTTGCCCAGCTGGTCGTTAAAGCTGATATCGGGAATGGCGACCGGCGACGGATGCTCGTCGATCTGGGTCTCCTCCATGTCGCTTCCGGGCCGGGTTCCCATGGCCAGTGCTGGCAGGGGGTGACTCACCGCCAGCCACATGCTACATACAAGCCCAATCATCCAAACCTGTTTCATTACATCCTCCATGGCTGCTAAAAAACCATATAGCTCAAATGCTGCTCCGCAACAACCGCCCTCCCAAAAAGCAGGGGGTAACAAGATGTGGGGCGGCCATTTCTCGCGTGGCCCGGCGGAAGCCATGCAGACCATCAACCCTTCCATCGGCGTGGATAAACACCTTTACCGCCAGGATATTGCCGGTTCCCGTGCCCATGCCGCCATGCTGGCCGCCAGCAGCATCATCAGCCGGGCGGACCATGAAGCCATTCTGAATGGCCTCAAGCAGATTGAAAAAGAAATCGCCGACGGTCAATTCACTTTTACCGATGCGCTGGAAGACATCCACATGCATGTGGAGCACCGCCTGGCGGAACTCATCGGCGAAAGCGCCGGGCGCCTGCACACCGCCCGCTCGCGTAATGACCAGGTCATCACCGATGTGCGCCTCTTCACGCGTGAAGCCTGCGATGCCGTGCTAGAATCCATCAAGCGCCTGCAACGCGCCCTCTATGCGCGCGCCGACGAGCATGTCGAAACCATCATGCCCGGCTTCACCCACCTTCAGCCCGCGCAGCCCGTCACCCTCGGCCATCATCTCCTCGCCTATGTGGAAATGCTCGCGCGAGATGCGGGCCGCTTCGCCGACTGCCGCAAACGCCTCAACGAATGTCCGCTTGGCGCCGCCGCTCTCGCGGGAACCTCCTTCCCGATCGACCGCGACATGACCGCCAAAACCCTCGGTTTCATCAAGCCGATGGGTAATTCGCTGGATGCCGTGGCCAGCCGCGATTTTGCCATCGAATTCCTCGCCGCGGGCGCCATCATGGCCACGCACCTTTCCCGCCTGTGCGAGGAGCTCATCAACTGGTCCACCCCCATGTGGCGTTTCATCACCCTGTCGGAGGCCTTCACCACCGGCAGCTCCATCATGCCGCAAAAACGCAACCCCGATGCCGCCGAACTGGTGCGCGGCAAAACGGGGCGCATCACCGGCTCACTGGTGCAGATGCTCACGCTGCTAAAATCCCTCCCGCTCGCCTACAATAAGGACCTTCGGGAAGACAAGGAAGCTATCATCGATGCAGCCACACAGCTTCCCCTATGCCTCGCCGCGGTGGAAGGCATGATCGCCGACATGCAGATTCATAAAGACCGCATGCTCCAGGCCGCCAGCGCTGGTTACTCAACCGCTACCGACCTGGCGGACTGGCTGGTGCAAAGCCTGAACATTCCCTTCCGTCAGGCACACCACATCACCGGCAGAATCGTCAAGCTCGCCGAGGATAAATCCTGCGAACTGAACGCCCTCTCCCTGGCCGAGATGCAGACCGTCGAACCACGCATCACGCAGGATGTCTTTTCACGCCTGAGCGTGGAGCAATCGGTTGCCAGCCGTATGAGCTACGGCGGCACCGCGCCCTACCGCATACGTGAACAACTTCGCCGCTGGAAACGGGAGCTCGACCTATGACCCTCACCCGTCTGTTAGTCATGAACCTGCTTATCCTCAGCCTCTGCGCCTGCGGCGTGAAGCGCGACCTCCGCCTGCCGGACGACGACACGCGGGAATCCAGCCCGAGCGGCGTGCTGCCGGAAAAATCCATGCCGGATGTGGAAACGCTGAAAAACCCTGTATACGACCCCAGTTTGAGACGCTGATACCATGGACCATTTCGATTATAAAAACGGCACGCTTCACGCCGAATCCGTCTCTCTTGAGCAACTCGCCAAAGAACTCGGCACGCCGTTTTACTGCTACAGCAGCGCTACCATCGCGCGGCATTACACGGTGTTCAACGAAGCCCTGCAAGGCCTGAACCACCAGATATGCTACGCTGTAAAGGCAAATGATTCCCTCGCCATTCTCCACCTTTTCGCCAAGCTCGGCGCGGGCGCCGATGTGGTCTCCGAAGGGGAGATCCGCAAAGCCCTGCACGCGGGCATCCCTGCAAACCGCATCGTCTTTTCCGGCGTCGGCAAAACGCGAGAGGAAATGCATTACGCCCTCTCGCAAAACATCATGCAGTTCAACGTCGAATCCGAACCGGAACTGGACGCACTGAACGAAGTCGCCGCCAGCTTAAACGTCAAAGCCCCCGTCGCCTTCCGCATCAACCCGGATGTCGACCCCAAAACCCACGCCAAAATCTCCACCGGCCAGAAGGAAAGCAAATTCGGCATCGACATGAAGCAAGCGCTCGCGCTCTATACGCGCGCAGCCGGTATGCCCCACATCGCCGTTAAGGGCGTAAGCGTGCATATCGGCTCTCAACTGCTCGACCTGCAGCCGTTTGAGATGGCCTTCAACCGCGTCGCCAGTTTCGTGGAAGACCTCCGCGGCAACGGCCTGACCATCGAAAGCATCGATGTCGGCGGCGGCTTCGGCATCCGCTACCACGAACACCAGACCGCCCCCACCCTCACCGATTATGCCGCCATCATCCGCCGCACCTTAAGCCATCTGAACCTGCGCATGCTGTGCGAGCCTGGCCGCGTCATGGTCGGCAATGCAGGCGTTTTAGTCAGCCGCGTGCTCTATGTGAAACAAGGCGCCAGCCGCACCTACCTCATCCTTGATGCGGGCATGAACGACCTCATCCGCCCCTCCCTCTACGGCGCGCATCACGACATTGTCCCCGTGCGGGAAGCCTCGGCCGACGCAGCCCTGACACCTTTCGACGTGGTCGGGCCCGTCTGCGAAACCGGCGACATCTTCGCCGAGCAGCGTGCCCTACCTCATCTTAAACCGGGCGATCTGGTCGCCTTCCGTTCCGCCGGTGCCTATGGCGCCGTCATGGCCGGCACCTACAATGCCCGCCCCCGCCTGGCCGAATGCATGGTAAAAGACGCAAACTGGGCCATCACCCATCCGCGCCAGACATACGAAGACCTCATCAAGCATCAATCCATCCCCTCCTGGCTTTAAAAAGGCCCCTTTCTACCGGGGAAATTCCACACCACAATTCCACATAATCATAATGTGGTGAAAAATATTTTTCTTTACTGGAAAGTGAAATTAAACATTATGCGAAAAATAAATGTTATTAATGAGGACGACAATGAGCCAGGCAACGCCCTATCCCCACCTGACCGCCTACGCGCAGCAGGCACGCAATGAGCGCATCACCTTCCGCGACACGTTGTTCCCGGAAGAATTGAAAGAAGGCAAGGACGGCGATGAAAAAATCACCTTCGACGGTTCCGATATCATCACCTACCTGCGCAGCGTGGACCGGCTTCTGGAAACCTCCGCGCAAACAGCCACCGGCAATATTCTGAACGCCATCCGTTTCGATCAGCATGTACGTAACGTGGTAAATAACCAGCGGTCACAGATTCAGAGCCAGCCCGATCAGCTTGAGCAGATCGAGTTTCTCGATAGGGTACTGAGTGATTTGCAGAACCTGGAACAACGCTTCAACGAAGCCGCAGGCGCCAGCGTCTAGCCTTATTGAGCCATCGGCATCGCCATGCCCTGCTGCGCGGCAATCTGTTCCAGCGCGGCCGTACGTGGCGTGCAGGGATGCTCGATGAAATCGCGTTTGCGCTGTTCGTTCCAGTTCATATTGGTCAAGTAGCCGTCCGGTTTCAGCAGGCTCAATTCATGCTCGGTTTTCATGATGTCCATCATGGCCACCATGCGGCGGCTGATTTTGGCGGGCTGCTGGTGCACCTCGGGCTGGTTGGTCAATGCCATGGCCATGCCGTGAATGCGCTCCTGCGTCGCATCCTGCGTGGCATCCACATTGGCGTTCTGTTCCTGCATGGCATGGGCGGAAGCAAAGGTGATGTCCCCAAGGCTGAAGCCGGTCTTCTGCAAGGTCATGGATTGCAGCACATTGCCCGTCAAAAACATCAGCCCACTGGCCGAAAGCGTGGAATTCTCACCTGATTTCTTACCCAAAAAGCCCGAAATCATATACCCGACGCTCGACAGCGCCCCCAGAAAGCCGGACACGGCAAGGTTATGCTCCTGCAGCCAGTGGAACCCTTTCTGCAACTGCCCCCACAAACCTTTAACGATGGGCTGCTCGGCCTGAAGCTTCACCCATTTGGATGCCACCCCCATATCGTCGAGCTTATCCTTGATATACTGAATATCGACGATGGAGCTGCGGAAGCGCGGGGGCGTTAATTGCGCCCCGATGGCGGCAACTCCAAGCGCGGCGGACATGGCCGTTACCGGACGGCCGCTGCGCAGCGCGCCATAGAACATGGAGGCTCCGGCCAGGCTGTCCATCAGCGCCTTGACCTCCCAGGGGTTATTCTTCACTGCGTACTGGATCTTTTCCACCCAGGGCGTGAGGTTGGGCAGCTTGGTCTGCAGCAGGCCGCGCGTTTCCGGATCATCGATATTGCCGATGGCTTCCTTCACCACCTCATCCAGTGGCCTGCTTTTGGCAGGCTCTGCCGAATTGGCGATCACCACGGCGGAAGAGGCGATATAAGTCAGCGCCGAAAGCATACGGGTCGCGTCGATCTTTCCATTCGTCCCAGAAGAGAGCGACGAAACCAGCATCATGACGTTACCGGCATTGAAGGCCGCCCCCGCAATTGGGCCGATTTTATAACCGAAACGGTTGCGGATCTTACCCCAGGGGGTAACGCCTTCGCGCTGATATTCAAGCTCGCGTGTTTTCAGAGGGTTGATTTCCAGGTCCCTCGGTATGTCCAGCCGTGCCTCATGCTCCCACAGGTTCGCTTCCTGCCAGGTGGGAAATTCATCCTTCAGCCAGCTTTCCAACTTGTCCGCCTGTTCCAGCATGCCGATGCGCAGCACCGGCTCGCTCGGGTTATCGGCGAATTCAGGCTGCAGATGACAGCCCTTTCCTTCCAGGAAGCGGCTCAGCGCGCCCAAGCTGTTTGGTCCGGCATCTTTGGGGATATAAAGCGTAAACACTGCGCCGCCCTGCGGAAGGTCGCACTTTTCCAAATGCGTCAGGCTTAAGGACGCATGGTTAGTCTCCGGCATGGGATGCGGCGATACCGCCATGGGAATGCCCTAATCAATCAAGCGTCCCATTTAACCATAAAAACATGAAGAATTCGTGATGGTTGTTAACTTATGTAAATATTTTAATGATTTACATCCGAAACACGCCAAAACGGGTCTCCGCCGCCGGTTTATACTGGGTAACACCCAGCGCCAACCCGAGGATACCCCTTGTTTTAAGCGGATCTATCACACCATCGTCCCACAGCCGGGCCGTACTGTAATAAGCCGAAGATTCCTCCTCATATTTCCGGCTCATGGTCTCCTGAATGGTCTTAAGCGACTTGGCATCGGGTTTTTTCCCCTGTTTTTCCAGGCTGTCCGCCCGGATGCGGGTCAACACGCCCGCCGCCTGTTCCCCGCCCATCACCGCGATCTTGGCATTGGGCCACATCCACAGGAATCGGGGGCCGAAGGCACGGCCACACATGCCGTAATTCCCCGCGCCGTATGACCCGCCAATCACCACCGTCAGCTTGGGCACGGCCGCATTGCTCACCGCCATCACCATTTTGGCGCCATGCTTGGCAATGCCTTCTGCCTCAGCTTTTTTGCCCACCATAAATCCGGTGATATTTTGCAGGAACAGCAGCGGAATCTTCCGGCTGGCGCAAAGCTCGATGAAATGCGTGGCCTTGAGGGCAGCCTCGGCAAACAACACGCCATTATTTGCCACAATCCCCACGGGGTACCCGTGAATGCGGGAAAACCCGCACACAATGCTCGTGCCGTAATTGGCCTTGAACTCATCAAAACGCGAACCATCCACGAGCCGCGCAATGATTTCCCGCACATCAAACGGTGTCTTGGTCGTATCCTCGGGCAGAATGCCGAGGATTTCCTCCGCCGGGTAAAGCGGCGCCTCAGGCACAAAAGGGGGCGGCGATAAGGGCGGCACGTTCAACCCGCTCACCATGCCGCGCAGCCGCTCCAGCGCTTCTTCCTCATCATGGGCGTAATGATCCGCCACACCGGAAAGCCGTGTATGCGTCTCCGCCCCGCCCAGTTCCTCGGCACTCACATCCTCGCCCGTGGCCGCCTTCACCAGCGGCGGCCCTGCCAGAAAGATGGTGGCATTGCCCTTCACTATGATCGTCTCGTCGCACATGGCGGGCACATAGGCCCCGCCCGCCGTGCAACTGCCCAGCACCGCCGCCAGCTGTGGAATACCCGCCGCCGACATCTGCGCCTGATTGTAAAAAATTCGCCCGAAATGCTCCTTGTCGGGAAAAACTTCTGACTGCATCGGCAAAAACGCCCCGCCCGAATCCACCAGATACAAACACGCCAACCCGTTCTCCCGCGCGATTTCCTGCGCACGCAAATGCTTCTTCACCGTCATCGGGAAATAGGTGCCGCCCTTGACGGTTGCATCATTGGCCACAAACAGGCACGGCACGCCATTCACCACGCCGATGCCCGTCACCATCCCGGCGGAGGGCACCTCGCCGTCATACAGCCCATGCGCCGCCAGCGCCGACATTTCCAGAAACGGCGTACCAGGGTCGATCACCCTCTCGATACGCTCCCGCGCCATCAGCTTGTCGCGTCCACGATGTTTCTCCACTGCCGCTTTGCCGCCCCCCAGTGCGGCTTTTTCCAGCATACGGGTCAATTGCTCTCGCAGTCTCAAATGATGTTGGCTGCGTTCCTTGAAAGCCTTAAGCTGCGAATCGATCTGGCTGGAAAGAATGGCCATCATACCCTCTCTGTTTGCTTTCTTTTAGCCGTCAAATGGTCAAGCATGAAGTCAAAACGCCATCAAGCGGTTACAAAACCATCACCATATTGTCATGCAGGCCCCTTAAGAACGTGTCATGGCAAGCGGCACAACCACATTGGTCCATTTTTTTGGTCTTCGGCAAGACGAATCCGTCTATTCCGTTCAGGAACAAACCATCGCCGAAAGTTATGCCCATTTTCGCCGTTTTCTGCATGACTATTTGCCCGAAAGCCCATTACCGCAAACCTGGGAAGAATTCCTAACCATTCTGCAAAACACCGCGCAGGACCATCTGCCTCCAGACTGCTTTCTGAACGTGAACCTGAACAATACGGTTCTTAGTCTGGACGTGATGTTTAACGGCGGCCGTACACACGCCCAGCCTGTCCAGTCTGTTGGCTATGAGCCGCTGAACGAGAATTGGCTTGCTCCGCTGGAAGGCCGATCTTTCCCACCAGGAGAAACCAACATTCCACCCGCCATCCGTGGGAACGGTCTTGGCAAAGGATTGATGCACTTTCGTGCCATGCTCGCCGCAAGGCTTGGGCACGACTCCCTGACCATCATGTGCGAAAGGGATGGCAAATCCCTCTGGTCGAGCATGGGCTTCGTCCCAACCGAGGACACATGGGAAGAATCCATTAAGCCTGCCATTCGGCGTGTGCTGTGCACACATGGCTCAGAACTCTCTCCATGCTCGCGCGATATGTTTCACTCCATGCTGGAAAGTGCCGATCCCCATTGGATAACCCTGCTCAAATCCATTCAGGATCCCATCTGTGTTGCTACGTCCGATGGCAGCGTTAAACAGATCCCGGCAGGAAAATGGGTGCTGATGGATTCAGGAAAAGACCCAACCCTCATGAAAGACCGCTATCTAAAGGGCAAAATCTCACTGGATGGCCTTCATGCCGCAGATGAAGTCCCGTTCGAATCGGCCTATCCAGCCCAACTCATGTTAAACAGCGTTCTTCAGGAAGAGTGCGCCACGCGCCACTATATGCGCGATGCGCCAATCCTCTGCCAGCTGGCAGAGCAGCTCATTCCGGATATTGGCCTATGCCAGCAGTATCAAGCCTTGGTCACCACGGCTGAAGTGGGAACCATTCCAGCCTGGCACTTGTAATCACGCCGTGAGCACCGCGCGCGAAATAATCAGCCGCTGCACTTCCGACGTGCCCTCGCCGATCTGCAGCAGCCGCTGGTCGCGGTAGAAGCGCTCCACGTCATATTCCTTCATCAGCCCATAGCCGCCATGGATCTGAACGGCCTCGTCGCACACTTCCTTGGCGATCTCGCTGGCATAAAGCTTGGCGATCGCGCCTTCCTTGGTGATGTTCATGCCCCGGTCACGCATCCAGCACACCTTGTGCAGATAGGTACGCGCCATCTGGATTTTCACTTCCATATCCGCCAGCTTGAAGGCAATAGCCTGAAAATTGGCGATCGGCTGGCCGAATTGTTTGCGCTCTTTCGCATAAGCCGTGGCGGCTTCAAACGCCCCCTGCGCCGCGCCCACACCCATCGCCGCAATGCCGATCTTGCCGCTGTCGAGCGTCTCCAGCATCTGACGGGAACCAGACCCCTGCGCACCCAGCATCGCATCATCGGTCACAAAGCAATCGTTGAAATAAAGCTCCGACGTATCGGAAGCGCGCCACATCATCTTATGCTTCAGCGGTTTGGCCGTCCATCCGGGGTTGCCTTTCTCCACGATGAAGCAGGTGAATTCAGGCCGCCCTTTCGCATCCTGCCCCGTCACCGTCTGCACCGTCACACCCGCGCACATGTCGCTGGAGCCGTTGGTGATAAAAATCTTGGACCCGTTGATGACCCAGCCGCCATCCACCTTCTTCGCCACCGTCTTGGACCCGCGCGAATCCGACCCCGCCGATGGCTCCGTCAGCCCGAACGCCCAAAGCGCCTGGCCGGTGCCAAGCTGCGGCAGATATTTCTTCCGCTGCTCATCATTGCCGAAATAATAAAGCGGCCCGCAGCCGAGCGAATTATGCGCCGTCACGGTCGCCGCATGGCTGCCATCCACCCGCGCCAGCTCCTCGCACACAAGGGCATAGCTCATGTAATCCATGCCCTGCCCCCCATATTCCGTCGGCACCACAATGCCAAACAGCCCAAGCTCACCCATCTTGCGCGTCAGCTCCGGCGAGAACTGCTCTTTCTCATCCAGCTCACGTGCCCGGGGTTTGATCTCGTTTTCGGCAAAATCGCGCACGGCATCGCGCAGTTGCTGATAATGCGGCTCAAGCGTGAAATCCATCGGTGCCCCAATTTTCGATAATGTTTCCTGTTTGCCGCAAACTACCCCGGGCGCACGCTCACCGCAAGCCTTGCCGCCGCGATTGCCTGTGGCTATAAGAAACCCATTGGGAGAAAGAATGGAGCAAGCTATGCGTCTCACCTCACTGGTAAAAATCGCCCTAGCCGGGATGATTGTCATGGCCGTTGCCGGTTGCGGCAACACGGTACGCGGCGCCGGGGCGGACATTGAGCGCGCAGGCGAAAAAATCCAACGCTGCTGCTAAACGGCGGCCCCCCATTGCCGCTCGGAAAATTCCCGCATATGCCGCGCCACTGCATCCAGATGTCCCTGGTCCAGCCAGCTTTTTTCATGCTCACGCATCGCGGCGGCATGCTGCCGCAAGGCCTGGTCGATAATGCCTGAGGTGGCGCAGTTATAGGCGGCATCCACCACGGCCCCCATATTGGTTTGCCCAACCATAAGGTACATGGCATCGATCAAGTCCCGCGCCTGATCTTTCTGCATACCCTCCAACACCAGGTCATTAAACATGCCCACATCCAGTTCCACCAGGATGGCAACAAATGTCTGTGACTGGTAAAAACCTTCAATAGCCGCGGCATGCTGCAACAGCCGCTTTATCGCACCCGATGGATTATCCGCCTTTAGAAGATCGGTAATCTCATCCACAATTTCCGGAATTTCCTTTAGCCCGCAGCGCTGCTTGTACAGGGTCATATACTGCGCCTGTTGTCTGGCCACAAAGTTACGAAATTCTTCAAGAAAATCACTTTGCTGGTCGGCGGTCAGCGCATCGTAATCAATTCCGCATTCAGCTTGGGCGATATGCCGCAAATCCGGCACCAGAAGCTCGTCGATGATGGGCTGCGCACGCGCTTCAATCGCCTGCACAAGCCGTTCCCAGGCTTGTTCCTGCTCCTGAAGGGCGTTTGCGATGAGATCCTTGGCGTACATGAGAGTCAGAAATTACTTGAGGGTGAAGGTGATGACCATGCCGCTTAACGAGACGGCGAGGCCGCTTCTTCGGCAAGCTGTTGCCGGTAGTAATAGGCGGCCGTATCCCGTGTAAGATGACTTGCATCAAACACGGTGCATTCTTCTGCCGGCAGCCGCTGTATCGTAATGGCAATACTGCCAGGAGCATTCCCCCCGGTTACATAGGTTTCGGGCGTGGCGGTCGGCTCTTCCACCAGCCGCACCCCTTCAAGCCCGGTTGGCAGCGTCACATCGCCCGCGGTATGGCATGCATCGTCATAATGCTCACGGCCATTATCAAGGCCAAACACATCATGCACAACCTGCGCCTCAACCCCGATGGTCAGTTCCTCATTGTGGCGTATCATGAGGTCGGAAACGAAATTCATGGCAGGCAACACGGTACGGTACATGGAAATATGGTGCATCGGGTCCTGGCTCAATTCATCCAGCGTTGGAAGCCCGGCATCCGTGAGAATGGAAGGGTTCTCAAGCATCTCCACAATGGTGGCGTTCACCTGGGTGCCCGTTGGCCCTTCCAGATGAATGCGCGGCAAGTCGTCCCTTAAAAATTCCGGCAGGTTAGGCTGCGCTGCCCGCAGGGCTTCAACATACGCGCCAAAACTATCCAACGGCGAAAAGGCCGCCTCATTGTAGGAATAGGCTTGGATAAGGTTGCTCAGGGAAGCATCAATGGTCACCATGTGGGCCAACTCATGCACCACCGCATTGGCCAGCGTCATGGGCCGATAATCCGTCGCCAGGGACGAAAGCGGCATCCCAGTGCCATCATAACCCTGGCCGGATTGCCAAAGGCCTTCCATCCATTCAGGGTTCTCTTCCGCGTAATAGCGGATATTGGCCAGAAGCTCGCGGTCCAGATAAATATCGGCCACGCGATTGCCGTGCTCATCTTCACTGAAGCCAACCTGCGCGCCGCCTCCACCTGCGGGGCTTAGGGACGTATGCATGCGAATGGAAGCAAAGCCCTTTTCGGCAATCCCGCTTTGAACCTGCGCAAGGAATGCCTGCCCGGCATCACTGCCTTCAAGCGCGGTCAGTACTGCCTCTATGTCCTGGGCAAAGGCCGCATCGGCAAGGGTGGCATCGTCAACAATCTCGATAAAATCAGGCATTATGACCCCTAAATTTAATGGGCGCCACCCTAGCCAATAATTGTTACGCCTATAATACAATCCCTTTTTTCAGCTGCTCCACAGCCTCCGGGTTCAGCAGGGTGGAAACATCCCCAAGGCCATCCAGCTCCCGATGCGCGATTTTCCGTAATATCCGCCGCATGATCTTGCCGCTCCGTGTTTTGGGCAGTCCTTCGGCGAATTGAATACGGTCGGGCGCGGCAATGGCGCTTAAGTCCTTGCGCACCCATTTCTTCAGCTCGTCGGCCTTGGCGGCATCCCCCGCTATGCCCGGGTTGAGCATCACATAGGCATGAATTCCCTCGCCCTTGATATCATGCGGAAACCCAACCACCGCTGCCTCGGCCACATCCGCATGCGCCACCAGGGAGGATTCAATCTCCGCCGTCCCCAGCCGGTGACCGGATACGTTCAGCACATCATCCATCCGCCCGGTGATCCAGTAATAGCCGTCCTCATCCCGCCGCGCGCCATCCCCGCTGAAATAATAGCCCGGAAACGCGCCGAAATAAGTCTCTTTAAACCGCTTATGGTCGCCATATACCGTGCGCGCCTGGCCCGGCCAGCTTGCCTTGATGCAAAGCGCTCCTTCCCCGGCTCCGGCAACTTCCTTGCCCTTTTCATCCAGTAGCCCCGGCTGCACACCGAAGAAGGGCAGGCTCGCGCTGCCAGGCTTCAGGTCTGTTGCGCCCGGCATGGGTGTGATCAAATGCCCTCCTGTCTCCGTCTGCCACCAGGTATCCACAATCGGGCAGCGTCGCTCGCCCACCACATCGTAATACCAGCGCCACACTTCGGGGTTGATCGGCTCACCCACCGTCCCCAGCACACGCAGCGTATCCAGCGAATGTTTCTTCACCCAATGGTCCCCTTCGCGCATCAGGGCGCGGATAGCCGTCGGCGCGGTATAAAATTGCGTCACCTGATGGCGGTCGATCACGTCCCAGAAGCGCGACGCGTTCGGATAACTGGGCACGCCTTCAAACATCAGCGAGGTCGCGCCATTGGCCAGCGGACCGTACACAATGTAGCTATGCCCCGTCACCCAGCCCACATCGGCCGTGCACCAGTAGATATCCTCCTCGTGATAATCGAACACATAACGGTGCGTCAGCATCGTATAGAGCAGATACCCAGCGCTGCTGTGCAGGACCCCCTTGGGTTTTCCGGTAGAGCCGGAAGTATAGAGAATGAACAGCGGATGCTCCGCGTCAAACGCCCTAGCCTCGTGCGCCGCGGGCTGCTTCTCCACCGTGTCATGCCACCAGAGGTCCCGCCCTTCTTTCCAGGGCACATCCGCACCGGTACGTTTCACCACCAGCACATGCCGGATAGTCAACCCCTCGATGGCCTCATCCACATTGGCCTTCAGCGGCACCGTTTTGCCGCCGCGCAGCCCCTCATCGCTGGTGATGATGAAATCACTGGCCGCGTCTTCGATTCTTCCTCGCAGCGCATGTGGCGAAAACCCACCAAACACCACCGAATGCGTCGCGCCGATGCGTGCGCAGGCCAGCATGGCCACCGCCGCTTCCGGTATCATCGGCATGTAGATCGTCACCCGGTCGCCCGCTTTCACACCGAGCGATTCCAGCAGGTTCGCCGCCTGACACACCATGCCGTGCAATTCGCGGTAGGTGATGCGCCGCACCAGCCCCGGCTCGTCGCCCTCCCAGATAATGGCCAGTTTCTCTCCGCGCAGCTTCAGGTGAACATCCAGGCAATTCTCCGCCACATTCAAACTACCACCATCAAACCAGCGGATATTTCCTTCAACAAAATCGGCCTGGCACACATTTTTCCAGCGCTCGCGCCAGAGCAGCTCCTCCCCCATCCGCCCCCAGAAGCCGTCTGGATCATTCACCGACTCCGTATAAAGCCGGGCATACTCTTCCTTGGTGATATGGGCCCTGGCCGACCATTGCGGCAACACGGGATAAAAATCTTTCATGGCGCGCCTCCGGGTAACGATGCCTGTCCCACCCTTCTATCATGCTGCGCCAAACTATTTAAGGAGGCGTGAATATCACGCCGGTTTTCCGTCACTTACTGCGCGACGTCGCGCCATGGTCCATCATCAGCTTCAGCCACTCATCCCCGGGAACAAGCCGGTCGGAACTCAGCAAATTGGCAACGCCCCTGTCAAACATCGCACCGTGATAGGCTTCCCCCATCTGCTCGGCGATGGGATCCACCAGCCGGTGCAATGCATCGCTGATCACATGGCCATCCTGTTTCTGCATTACAAGGTCAATCGCCTTGGGCATCAACAGGGCCAGGGCATAACCCATGTTATTCGCCACCAAATCAATCGCCTCCGGCGTGCCGGTATGGGTAATGCCCTGAAACAGCTCGAACGCCACGCCGATAGCCAGGCCAATGGCAAGCGCCAGCGCAACGGGGTGCTCATGCGCGAATTGCCGCAACGGCACGGGCGTGGACGGATGCTGGGCAATGGCCTCCACCGTGGGGGCCAGCACCGTCATGTATAAAATGGCGTTGGGGCCGATATGCGGAAAACTGTATTTCAGCAAATTCACCGCTTCCACCGACAAAAGCGGAGCAGGAACCATCGCCAATTGGGGCGCCCCTCCCTGAGAGGCTACAAATTGCAGGGAATCCTGCACCCCGAACATCCGGTGCAAATCCGCTTCCGTCATGCCGCGAAAGTAAAAGCCCAGCCCACTTAGAGCGCTGTTGACGGCCATCATGGCAACCGTTTTGTCGGCGGGCCATTTTCCATCAATCAGCTGAATCTCATCCGCGGCAAGGGCCGTCGCTTCACCCATCAGGCAACCCCCAGCAGCGCTTTGGCGAATTCATCCGCATCAAACGGGCGCAGGTCCTCGGTGCTTTCCCCCACGCCAATGGCATGGATGGGCTTGCCGAACTCACGCGCCAATCCAACCACCACACCACCTTTGGCGGTGCCGTCCAGCTTGGTCACGATCAATCCACTCACCTTCACCATCTCGTCGAATATCTTCACCTGGTTATGCGCATTCTGGCCCGTCGTGGCATCCAGCACCAGAAGCGTCGCATGGGGTGCGGCCTCGTCATGCTTGGTCAGCACACGGTGGATTTTCTGCAGTTCCTGCATCAATCCGGTCTTATTATGTAAACGACCAGCCGTATCGATCAAGAGAATATCGGCCTTTTCCTTGCGGGCCTGCTCCACGGCACGGTAGGCCACACTGGCGGGATCGGCCTCCGCTTCCCCGGCAATCACTGTGCTGCCAAGCCGCTTGCCCCACACCTGCAGCTGCTCCACCGCTGCCGCGCGGAACGTATCCGCCGCCGCCAGCATCACTTTTTTGCCCTGATCCTGGTAATATTTGGCAAGCTTGGCCACCGTGGTGGTTTTACCGTTACCGTTCACGCCCACCACGCTGATGATAAAAGGCCCGGCATCCGTGATTTGAAGGGGTTTTGCAACAGGCTTCAGCATGGCGGCGATACCGCTGGCCAGGTGCAGCTTCACCTCCTCATCGGTCACATCCTTGTTCAGCCGGTCTTTTGCCAGGCTGTTGCGGAGTTCCATCGCTACCGCTACCCCCATATCGGCGGTAATCAGCGCCTCTTCCAGCTCATCCAGCATGGCGTCATCCAGCTTGCGCTTGGTGAAAATGCCGCTGATGCTTTCCGTCAACTGGCCGGAGCTTCGTTGCAGCCCGCTTTTCAGCCGCCCGAACCAGGAGGATTTCGGCCCCTCGGTCACCACAGGCACTGACAAAACGGGTTTGGCGGGCACTGGCTTTTCTACCACCGGCGCTTCAATGGGCGGGGCAATCACGGGCTTGGCCAATACCGGCTTAACCACAACCGGCTCGGCCACGATCACGGGTTTCACCAGCACCGGCTTGGCCGGCTGCGGTGCAGGCGCCGGGACTTTTTTGATGGGAGCCACCGGCTTTACGGAAACCGGTTTTTTAGCGGTCTCTTTTTTAGCGGTCTCTTTCTTCGCGGCAGGCTTGTTTACCGGCGCGTCCTTGGGCGAAGGCTTTGCCTTTGCTGCGGGTCTTTTGGCAGGGCTGGGGGTATCGATCGTATCGGACGGAGCAACCTTCGGCAATTCTTCCACCACCGGCAAAATCTTGGAGGGTTCAGCCGGTTTGCTGGCGGAGAAAAGACGTTTGAAGCGCTCTTTAAACGAAAGAGGGGTTGCAGGAATTTCCCGCAACCCCGTCTCCGACTCATCCTGGGATGAGTGGCTTACTTCAGCGTTATTTTTTTTTAGCTGCTACTTTTTTAGCAGCCGGCTTTTTAGCAGCAGGTTTTTTTGCTGCTACTTTTTTGCCGGAAACTTTTTTAGCAGCTGGCTTGGAAGCAGCGGCTTTCAGAACCGGCTTCTTCTTGGCAGCCACTTTTTTGCCCGTCACTTTTTTAGCGGCAGGCTTTTTAGCGGCTACTTTTTTAGCAGCTACTTTTTTAACTGCGGGCTTGGAAGCAACAGCCTTCAGAACCGGCTTCTTAGCAGCCACTTTTTTAGCGGCAGGCTTTTTAGCAGCAGGTTTTTTGGCAGCAACTTTCTTGCCGGATACTTTTTTGACCATCGGCTTGGAAGCAGCCATCAGAGCCGGGCGCTTTTTAGCGGCGGTCTTTTTGGCTTTTTTCTTCGGAGCCGTCTTTTTGGCAACCGGTTTGGAAGCAACAGCCTTCAGAACCGGCTTCTTAGCAGCTGTTTTCTTAGCAGCTGGCTTTTTAGCGGCGGTCTTTTTAGCCGTCGGCTTTTTAGCAGCTACTTTTTTCACTGCTTTTTTAGCCGTCGTCTTTTTGGCGGTTGTTTTCTTAGCAGCTACTTTTTTCACTGCTTTTTTAGCGGTCGTCTTTTTAGCCGTCGGCTTTTTGGCAGCGGTCTTTTTCACTGCTTTTTTGGCCGTGGCTTTTTTAGCCGTCGGCTTTTTGGCAACGGTCTTCTTCGCTGCTTTTTTAGCCGTGGCTTTTTTAGCAGGCTTTGCCGGAGCTTTCGCAGCCGGGGTAGCCAGAGAGGTCGTGGAAGTAACCGGTTTCAGAGAAGCCGGGGTAGCAGTAACAGGCTTATATGCCGTTGCGGGCATAGCGGCCGACTTAGAAGAACCTGTCTGCTTTTTGGCAGGCACAGGCTTATTACCGAAGATACGATCTAACATGTGAAAACCCTCCAGAGTTTCCGGAACTCTAACTGCTATTCCTTTACAAAAGGTTACCAGCGGTTCCGAACGCCTTTCAGAGTGTCTTTTATTCCGCCTTGGTTTTCTTGGAAGCGGCCTTTTTCGCGGGTTTGCGGGCTGCTGCCTCGGCTTCATTTTCTTTGTTTTCTTCTTCGACAATCGCCTTCACACTGGTCTTTTTGTCCTTCAATTTCACCTGGGTGAGAACATAATCGACCGCTTTTTCTTCCAGAATGGGCCCTTGAAGCGTCGTCAGCTCGGCCGGGTTTTTACGGTAGAATTCCACCACTTTGGTTTCCTGGCCCGGGAACATGCGTGCCTGCTCCATCACCGCCTGCTGCAGCTCCTGCTGATTGACGCGAATGGCCTGTTGCTTGGCCACTTCCGCCAGGTAAAGCCCGAGCTTCACGCGACGCTCCGCCACCTGGCGGTATTCTTTTTTCAGCGCCTCGTCGCTTTCCGCATCCGGCTGGGTTTGCACCAGCTTCTGCCAGATACCGCCAAACTCCTCTTCCACCATGCTTTGCGGCAGGTCGAAGCTCAGTTTGGTATCCAGTGCGTCAAACAAAGCTTTTTTCTGGCGCATGCGCACAACCGCATTCACATCACGGGTGATTTTCTCTTTCACGCGATCTTTCAGATCCGCCAGGTCTTTAAATCCAGACATTTTAGCGAATTCATCATCCACGGTTGGCTCTTCGCCTTCCAGCAGTTCGCGCACCGTCACATCGAACGTGGCGGCCTTGCCTTTCAGGTTCTCGGCATGATATTCTTCCGGAAAGGTTACCTTCACTTCAGTGCTGTCGCCAGGCTTCAGCCCAACCAGCTGCTCTTCAAACCCCGGAATCAACTGGCCGGAGCCGATCTCGATGGTGAAATTCTCGGCCTTGCCGCCTTCAAACGGCGTGCCGTCCACTTTACCGAGGAAATCGATACGGAGCACATCCCCCTCGGCGGACTTGCGGGCTTTTTCCACCGGCTTCAGGCGTTTGTTGGCCTTCGCCAGGCGGGACAACCCGTCCTGAATATCCTCTTCCGCCACATCAAACACATCGCGCTCAATGCTCACATCCCCAAGCTCCAAGGCCGGCGGGGTGGGCATCAGGTCGAAGCTCATGGCGAATTCCAGGTTCTGGCCTTCGCCAAACTGCTTGATGGTCACCTGCGGGCGCAGCGCCGGGGTGTAACCTTTCTGGTCCAGCGCCTGTTTGCTGGCATTATCGATGGCGCGCTCCAGCACTTCACCGGCCACCTGCTGGCCATAGCGCTGCTTCAGCACCTGGGCGGGAATTTTGCCCGGACGGAAACCCGGCATTTTCACGTTTTTGCTCACGGCCTGCAGGCGCTCTTCGGTCAGGGCTTGCAGTTTAGCGGCTTCCACCACCACGGTGAGTTCGCGTTTCAGGCCATCGGCCAGGGTTTCGGTAACGTTCATGGGAGTCCCCAATATCTTAATGAAAAATGAAGAGGGGCACATAACCATAGCCCATGCCCATCGGCAAGGGAAAATTGGCTACATTCCACCCATATCAAAGCGTTTGGGTATATCCTGCGCCACATCCTGAGCCACATCTGCCAGCACACCAATAATATAGTCGGAAAAACAGGCGGGTATAACCAGCTGGTTATATGGCTCCTCGCCGCCGCGATGAACCCATTCCATCAGCAATTGCGGGTCGCATGACGGCAGATCTTGCCGGGCATGCATGCTCTTGAGCTGCCACACGCCCGTGTAATCCCGCCCCGGGGCCCATTCCTGATTAAGAAGCCGTGCCACCAGCGCGTCATCCCTCGATTGGGGCGACATTTTCTCATCCAGCTCCACCGCCATGTATTCGCCATCAAAATACGGCACCATGGACCTCAGAATGCCAACGGCGACATCCGCGTCCGCCACCCGAAAATGGAGATACTGATCGTCTACGCAAAGCTGCGTAATGGGTCCGTCGCTATAGGTATATCGATGTTTCTGCATGGCATGGGCAAAGCAATGGAAAGATTGCCTTTAATAAAAGAGTTTTGTTTCGAAAGTGAGACAAACTAGATCAGCACCATCCCATCTTCCTCATTCAGCTCGCCCACATCCTGCCCCGGCCCGAGCACAATCTCATTATGCCCCGCCCCTGCGGGAATCATCGGGAACACATTTTCCTGCTTCTCCACCACCAAATCCATCAGCACCGGCCCGTCATGCGCCAGCATGGCTTTGATGCCCGCATCCAGCTCGCCCGCCTTGGTCACACGCATACCTTTGATATGGAATGCCTCGGCCAGCGCCACAAAGTCAGGTAATGCCTCAAAATAGCTCTGCGAATACCGCTCCCCATGGAACATTTCCTGCCACTGGCGCACCATGCCCATATAGCCGTTATTTAAAATGACGAGTTTGATCGGCAGTTGATACTGCGCAATCGTCGCCAGTTCCTGGATATTCATCATGATGGACGCATCGCCGGAAACACAGATCACCCGTCCTTCCGGATGACCAATCTGCACGCCGACTGCCGCCGGCAGACCATAACCCATGGTGCCGAGCCCGCCGGAGGTCATCCAACGGCGCGGATTATCGAAGCGAAAATACTGGGCCGACCACATCTGGTGCTGCCCCACATCCGTCGTAATATACGTATCCGGGCTCCAGGAAAGCTCATCCAGCCTGTCCAGCGCGTATTGCGGCTTAATCCCGTCGCCATTTTGAGTATATTTCAGGCATTGCTTGCTCTGCCAGCGCTTGATCTGCGCCCACCATTTGCCCACCGCCTCGGCATTGGGCTGATATTTCTTCTTTTTCCATTCCGCCAGCATGGCCGCCAGCACCTCGGCCGCATCCCCCACAATCGGGATATCCACTTGCACCGATTTGTTGATGGATGACGGGTCAATATCCACATGGATTTTCTTGGACCCCGGCGAGAAGCCCTGCACCGCCCCCACCACCCTGTCATCAAACCGCGCGCCGATATTGATCATCACATCGCAGTGATACATGGCAAGGTTCGCTTCCAGCGTGCCATGCATGCCGAGCATTCCAAGGAAAAGCGGGTCACTCGCCGGGAATGCTCCCAGCCCCATCAGGGTGGAGGTGCAGGGAAAACCGGTTGCGCGCACGAATTCGCGCAACAGCTCACTGCCCTTGTCACCACTGTTAATCACCCCGCCCCCCGTATAGAAAACCGGCTTCTTGGCACCGGCAATCAGCTTCACCGCCTCTTCAATCGCTTTCGCATCCGGCTTGGTCTGCACCTTGTAGGAAGGACGGCGATAATGCTGATGGTTCACATACACCGTTTTCTGGTTCTGTATGTCCTTGGGGATATCCACCACCACCGGGCCGGGCCTGCCGCTCCGGGCGATGCTGGCCGCCTCATGCATGGTGCGCGAAAGCTCATCCACATGCTTCACCAGATAATTATGCTTGGTGCAGGGCCTT
>WGMV01000027.1 GCA_016124905.1 bacterium | reverse complement strand
TTTAGGTTTCGTTTCCTGCTCACGTTGTTCGCAATGAAACAGCGCCGTGCGCGGCGCGCTCACGGCTGTGGCTTTAGGTTTCGTTTCCTGCTCACGTTGTTCGCAATGAAACAGCGCCGTGCGCGGCGCGCTCACGGCTGCTTTTTTCTTACCATGTTCAATTCAGTTGCATGGTGATGGCTTTGAGGTAGCTGCCTTCGGGCAATTTGGGGTGGCTGGGATGGTCTGACGCGGCACCGGCGGTGCGGATAAAACGGCCGGTGCGGCCTGCTTTTTCCAGTGCGTTTTTCATGGCGGTTTTGAGCGATCCGATATCCGCATGGTGCGAGCAGGAGCAGAGCATCAGCCAGCCGCCCGGCTCCACCATGGGTGCGGCAAGGCGGCAGAGTTTTTCGTAGCCCTTCAGCCCGGCGGCCTTGTGTTTGCGCTCTTTGACGAAGGCAGGGGGGTCGAGAATG
This sequence comes from bacterium, assembly GCA_016124905.1. NCBI lineage: Bacteria > bacterium. Next base: position 26,105 of record WGMV01000027.1, on the reverse strand, counting down.
ATGAGGCGGTAGCGGTTGTTGCCGGTTGAGAGTTTTTCCAGCGCTTCGTCGGCGCGGGATTCGATGTAGTCGCATTGTGTGGCTACATTGTTTTTTGTAGCCGCTTTAGCCGCTAATGAAAGAGCAAGCGCCGAACTATCGACCAGCGTCACGTTTGCGCCAGCGCGTGCGCAGGCCATCGCAAACCCGCCTGAATGGGAGAAGACATCTAAAACATTCACGCTTCCTGCATTCGTCTGCGACGAATGCAATGAAGCAGTCGCTGGCGCGACGCTCTCGGCAGCGGTTTTTTCTGTTTGTTCCCTGCTCCCCGATGGTCGCAATGGAACAGTCGCTGGCGCGACGCTCTCGGCAGCGGTTTTTTCTGTTTGTTCCCTGCTCCCCGATGGTCGCAATGGAACAGTCGCTGGCGCGACGCTCTCGGCAGCGGTTTTTACGTTTCTGGATACATTGGTGACCAGTTCGGCCGCATGGGTGCGGTTGTCGCGCTGGTCGTAGAACCAGCCGGTTTTCTGGCCGTTCACCAGATCGGCCATGTAGGTGCGGTCCAGCTCTTTCAGTTCGATGAGGGATGGCACGTCGCCTTCCACCTCCACCGTTTGGGAGAGGCCTTCAAGCTTGCGCTGGGCGATGTCGTTGCGCCAGACGATGGCGGTCGGGTTGAGCAGACTTTTTAATGCAGAGAGCCAGACGGGCTTGAGGCGCTCCATGCCCGCGGTGGCGACCTGGATGGAAAGGTAATCGCCGAAACGGTCGATCACCAGGCCGGGCAGGCCGTCGGCCTCAGCATGGATGAGGCGGTAAAAGGGCTGGCCAATGGCGGCCTCCCGCATTTCCAGGGCTTTTTTGAAGCGCCAGGCAAACCAGGCTTCGTTGATGGTGTCGCGCGGGTTGGTGGTGAGGACGCGGCAGGCAAGCTGGACCCGGCCGTTGTAATAGCCGGTGCCCAGCGGCTGGGCGCGGTCATCCAGCAGGGTCACCAGCTCGCCCGGCTCCATCAGCGCGAGGGAGGAGTTTTCGCGGATATGCCCTGCGAACAGCCATGGGTAGCCGGTGCGGATGGCTGCGGCGGCTTCCTTAGTGGCCAGGATGGAAGGAAAGGCTTTCATGATGCCATCTACGCAGAAAATACCATTTCCGCCAGTTTTTCACGGAGATGTCATCAACCATCGGTATAACACCCGCATGGATATGAACGCAGCACCCTATACCGCCCTGATCGTGGATGCCAAGCCGACGGCAAACGGCTGGAAAATCTGCGAGTTCGGCAATGGCTTCAATGCGCAATATCAGGGGTTTGACGCATTGACGGCCGCGCAGCGCAGGCAAAGCTGGAAGGACGTGCTGCAACGTTTTGCCATGCGCACCGATGAACTGGGCGAGGTTTTCCGGCCCCGTTACATGGACGATGTCATCCAGCGTCTGAAGGACGGTGACATGGATCTGGGCGGCTATGCGCTTTCCTTTGCCGATGGCGGACGTGTGATGGATTATTTTGCCAGCCACAAGGCCGTGCACCCTTTATTTTTCCAGCAGCAGCCGCAGCTTTTGCCGGTGCAGCGCACCTACCCTTCCAGCCTGCGGCCGGAGGATGCGGACGCCATTGCCGCGCAATGGCAGAACCATGCTCAGGTGGTGGTGAAGATGGATGACGGCTCCTCACAGGGGGCGGGGGTCAGCCTGCTGAACCAGGCAGAGCTTGGCGCGTTTCTGCGGCGCTGGTTCACGGAACTGCCGGACAAGCGCCTGGATGAGGCCGATGAGGTTCAGCAGGGCTGGTGGATCGACCGGCCGCAGGTTTTCATCATTCAATCCTGCGAGCATAGCGTGCCGGTGGATGCACAAGGCCATCTTCTGCCTGCAGGTGCCGCCCAATGGCGGGACGTAACCGCGCGCATCGCCATGGGCGCGACCGATGACTGGGAACTTGCGGACAGGCCGCATGTGGCGCTGTGGCGTATCGGCGATTATTTCAAGCTGCCCGCCGAGGAGACCCTCGCGGGGCGGGACCAGGCGCGCGACCAACTGGTTTCCAGTATTGTTCAGGGCGGCAGCGCCCCCCTGCCCGAGGCACTCAGACAATCGGCCGAGGAGAACCTGCTGCCGTGCATTCGCGATGCGCTGGAAGAGGCCGCGCGTTGCGATATACCGGGTTTATTGACCCGTTGCTTCGCCCAGGGCGATGCAGGGAATGTCTGCCTGGGGCTGGAACTGATGGAAAAGGGCGTGCTTTCCTCCAACGCGCCGGACGAGCGCTGGCTTGAGGCGCATATGCTTATGGAATCCACCCTTGCGAATCTGGAAGGCACGGTGGCGCCCCTGCGCGCCGTGGCCGCGCTTGGCAATGCCATCCGCGGTTACCGCCCGCCCTTCTCCCAGCTGTCCGAAAAGTTGCGCGAGCGCATGGAAGGCTGGCTCGGCCAGCATGCGGAGCGCATCGTATCCCGCGCGATTGAGGAACGGTATTTCATGCGCGACGTGACCGAAGCGCTGACCGCGCTGGAATTTCTCATCCCCAGCGTCATTCAGCCCGAGGCATTTGCCTCGCTGGCGGAAAAGGCCTCCCGGCAGATGCTGACGGCGGATGAGGCGGTGGCGGAATCCGTCATGCTTACCCTGTCCACTATCCAAACCCACACACCCGAGCTTTACGCATTGCTGGATGTCGCCGAAGGCATGGCCAGAACGGCGTAAATCCTTGCCCGACAAGCGGTTTTGTGCGAGAGAGCCGCAAACATTTGAGGTCATACCCATGAACAGCCCGCTCAACCAGGAACTTGATGCGCTTTACGACGAACTGCAGGCTCAGTGCCACTCGGCCGTGGGGTATCCGTGCAACCATGTGTTCGATTACCGGCCGCTGTACCGTTTCCTGGATTTTTCCATCAACAATCTGGGCGACCCGTTTGCCACTACCAATTACCGCATCAACACGCTGGAGATGGAACGTGAAGTACTGACGGCCATGGCCAAGCTGTGGCATGCGCCGGAGAATAACTGGTGGGGCTATATCACCAACGGCGGAACGGAAGGCAATATGTACGGCCTGTATCTGGGCCGGGAACTGATGCAGGGCGGCATCATCTATTATTCGGAAGATACGCATTACAGCGTCTCCAAGATCGTGCACGTGCTGGGGGCGCGGGCCATCATGATCCGCAGCCAGGAAAACGGCGAGATGGATTATGAGGATCTGCGCGAGACGATCCGCATCCACCGCGATACGCCGCCGATCATTTTCGCCAATGTGGGCACCACGATGACGGGGGCGATCGACGATATTCCGCGCATCAAGAAGATGCTCGCCGACATGGCGATCCACCGGTACTACATCCATGCGGATGCCGCACTTTCAGGCATGATGCTGCCCTTTATGCATACGCAGCCGCAATGGGATTTCGCCGCAGGCGTGGACAGCCTTTCGGTAAGCGGGCATAAGTTCATCGGATCGCCGATTCCGTGCGGGTTTGCGATGGCGAAGAAATCCCACGTGGACCGCATCGCGCGGAGCGTGGAATATGTGGGGGCCATGGATACGACCATCACGGGGTCCCGCAATGGGGTGACGCCGCTGTTCCTGTGGTATGCCTGGCGCAGCGTGGGGCATGAAGGGTTTGCCAAACGCGTGCAGGGCTGCCTGGAAATGACGGAATATGCCGTGGAGACGATGAAGAAGCACGGGATTGCCGCCTGGGCGAATCCCTATGCGAACACGGTGGTGTTTCCACGCCCAAGCCAGCGCGTGATGGATAAATGGCAGATCGCGCCGTATAAATCGATTGCCCATATCATCTGCATGCCCCACATTACGAAAGCCATTGTCGATGAACTCGTTGCCGATATGGTTGAATGGCCCGCAGAGGCCGCAGATCAATTAAAGGGAGATAAAGCCGCATGAAGCACATCACCGTCGTCGTCCCCTATGCCAGCCACGCCATTGCCGATATCTCGGCCTTGATGGGCCAGCACAATATCAACATCAACGACATGGAAGCCGACCCGCTGGGCGAGCGCGGCATCATCACGCTCGAAGTGGACCGCTATGATGATGCCCTTTCGGCATTGCGCGACGCAGGCTTTGAGGCCGTGCCGCAGGAGGCATTCCTGGTGAAGGTGGAAGACCAGCCGGGCGCGCTGGCCAAGGTGGCAGCGCGCTTCAAGGAAAAGGGGCTGATGATCCGTAGCCTTCGCATTGTGCGCAGGGAAGAGGGCGAATGCCTGTTTGCCATCAATGCGGAAAAAACGCCGGAGGCGATGGAGCTGGTGAAGGATATCCTGGTCGCCTAGATGCCGATTTCCCGGTCGATCTGTATGCCGCAGGAAAGCATCCAGTCACGCGCCTGTATAGCCTGCTGTGCGATGGTATCCGTCAGCGGTATGTCATAATTCAAGCCTTCCGCGACCGCGACTTCAATCACGTAGTCACCCATGCCGGGTGGCACCCGGGCAATGTCCGAGCGTAAGGCGGCTTCGTCAAACCCTTGAAGAAAAAGCTCGAGCTCCATGGCCTTGTCCACCATGCCCTGCATGGCCGGGGTTTGATGCAACTCGTGCTCAAACTGATCCCGCGACATGCCGGGATATTCGGACAGGCTGCTAAGCCATTTGAAATCATCCCCAATCACATAGGCCTGGCGGCGCAACTCAGGCACGCCCTGGCCAACCCCCAGCATGCCGGTATGTTCAAACGTGGCGCCCAGCCGCATGACGCCCACGGCATAAAGCACGTGTGAAAGGGCGCCATCGGCATTTTTTACCCGGCCTGTCTCGTGATTGACTTCGATCCCCATGCCCAAATGGTGAGGCATGACCGTGCCGTTTTCCATCAGCTCGCGCAGCCAATCGGGCGCCTGGCGGGCATAATCCAGATGCAGGCCGGTGGCCAGAATGGCATGGTCGGCATAGACACCGGTTTGCAGATTATTGGCGCTGTGGCTTCCCTTCAGGACGAACCGGCCGCCATCATGCTCCAGGCTGTTTGCGTTCATGGTGATGATGCGGATATCCAGCTGGTTCATCACCGCTTCCATATCGGTTGGCATGCCGATGCGTTTGGCATTGAGCCAACCTGCATAGCGGCTCAGAAAAGCCTCCTGCTCCGGCTGAGGCAGGCTGCGAAAGCAATCGGCCATGGGCTGTTGCGCGGCGAGAAGGATATATTCGCTTTCCATGCCCTGCTGCGTGCCTTTCGCCAGGTGGCTGTCCAGCCAGGTTTTGAGCCCATCGGCCGTGGTGACATGAAGCAGGAAGCGCGCTTCGTCGATGTTATCCATAGGATACACGTGCGGCTGATGGCCTTCCGGATACGGATGATGCATGCTCCCATGGCGCGAGCAGAGATAGACGGGGCCCCGGTGCCCCTGCCGGGCGAGGGTTCGCAGCGCGTCCATGGCGGAAAGGCCGGTGCCGATAATCAGCACGCTTTCATCGGGGGCAATGGAGGCAAACCGATCATATTGCTTATACGCATGGCTTATCAGGCGCGGGGAAGCGGCAGCGCTTTCCTGAACGAACCCCGGTAGCGGGGCATCCGTATGGCCGGTGGCAAGCACGACCAGATCGGCCTCTTCCATAGTGCCTGCGCCGCTTTCAAACGCCGCCAGGATGGGATTTGCGCCTTCCGGAGCCGGGGCCAGCGTCAGCAATGCCGAGCGATTATTTTCATCCACCTCCAGATGCGCCAGTTCCGATTCCGCCAATTGCACGTTGGCGCCGGCATACCAGGCATAGTGCTGCAGTTCCGACAGGAGGGACTGGATGTAAAGGCGATAAAGGCTACGCGGAAGGAAATCCCGGAGCGTCCAGGTTTTTTCGCGCCATTCTTCGGGCCAGTCGGTTTTGTCGGCAGTTTCATTCAGCCATTCCAGCAGGTGACGGCTGTTGCCAAGAAACGCCGACATGCGGCCGATGGGAATATTGGTGGGATGTTCAGGCGCCGCATCGCGGTAAGGTGAACCGCCGACTTCCGCAGGATCATACAGGGTAATGGAGACGGGGCGCAGGCCGCCATTGGCCTTCAACATTCCTCTCGTAAGCTCATCGGCCGGGGGTGCAAGCCGCTGCAGCACGATCTGGCAGGCGGTTACCACGCCGGAAAAACCGGCGCCGATAATGGCGATATGCAGTGGATTGCGTGATTCGGTCATGGGGGCCATCTATAATGAACCCGCTGATTATCACGCCTATGTGACGGTTTTTTGATAATTTAAAGGGGTGTGAGCACGCCTTCGCGGATGGTCACGGCACGATCCAGCCGTTTGGCCAGCTCAAGATTATGGGTGACGATAAGGAGGGAGGCGCCTTCTTTCTTCACACGCTCCAGCAGCAGTTCCATGACGTCGGAGGCGGTGTGCGGGTCCAGGTTGCCGGTGGGCTCGTCGGCCAGGATCAGGCCCGGTTTGCCCGCCAACGCACGGGCAATGGCCACACGTTGCTGCTGGCCGCCGGAGAGTTCCCCGGGGCGATGGTCCACACGGTCCTTCAGGCCGACTGAGGTGAGCAGGCGGGCGGCTTCCTCCTTGGCGACTTTGGGAGATGTGCCGGCAATCATCAGCGGCATGGCGACATTTTCCAGTGCCGAGCATTCCGGCAGCAGGTGATGGTATTGATAGACGAAGCCGAGGCTGTCGCGGCGCAGGCGGGTGCGCTCCTGATCGTTTAAGTTGGAGGCATCCTTGCCCATGATGTGGATGCTGCCGCCGTCAGGGCGATCCAGCAGGCCAAGAAGCTGGAGCAGCGTGGTTTTGCCGCAGCCGGACGGGCCGACGAGGGCCAGCGACGTGCCGGGGGTGATGGTGAGATCAACCTTATCGAGCACGACAAGTTCCCGCCCGCCCTGTTTGAAGACGCGGCGGAGGGCTTTGGTTTCCAGTACGGGTGTGACCAGTTTGGATGAGGGTTTCGCCATGCTAGCCTGCCAGTCTCAGCGCTTCGGCCGGTTCGGTGCGGGCGGCGCGGAAGGAGGGATAGAGCGTGGCAATGAAGGTGAGGCCGAGCGCCATGAGGGCGACCTGGATGACTTCCATCGGCTCGGTACGGGCGGGAAGCGTGGAGAGGAAATAGATCTCCGCCGAAAAGAGATCCGCCCCGGTCAGGGTTTGCAGCCATTCGCGGATGCGCTCGATATTCAGGGAAAAGGCCAGGCCGAGCGCGACGCCCGATAAGGTGCCGACCACGCCGATGGTGGAGCCGGTGAGGAAGAAAATCTTCAAAATGGTGCGGCGGCTGGCGCCCATGGTGCGGAGGATGGCGATGTCGGATTCCTTGTCCTTCACCAGCATGATGAGGCTGGAGACGATGTTGAAAGCCGCCACCATGATGATGAGCGAAAGGATGAGGAACATTACGTTGCGTTCCACCTTCAGCGCGTTGGTGATTTGAAAGTGGCGGCGCTGCCAGTCCAGCGCCTCCAGGCCCGTGGGCAGGATATGCTCGAGTTTGGTGGCGTAATAGATAGCCTCGAAGGGCTTATCCACCATCAGCTCGATGGTGGTGACGCGCTTGGGATAGCTGAAGAAGAGCTGGGCTTCCTGCAGGGGCATGAGGATGAGGCCGTTATCGTATTCGAACATGCCGGTATCGAAGGTGGCGAGGATGGGATAGGCCTTCATGCGCGGCACGGAGCCAAGCACGGAGGTGCGCATGGCGGGAGAGACCAGGGTGATGCCGCCGCCGGATTCCACTGGAAGGCCCGCATGTAGCCCAAGGCGCTGCGCCAGGCGGTAGCCCACGATGACGCCGTCACCGGCCTGGTAGGCCTTCATCACCTCCGGCCGGATGTGCATGGAAAGCAGGGCCTTCTGTTTCAGGCCCGCCTCGTCCATGCCGCGCACCAGCGCACCGCTGGCATTGCCGCGCGTCATCACCATCACCTGCGCATCGATCATCGGGACGGACTGGGTGATGCCCTGTTCCTGCTTCAGGCTGCTCACCAGCTTTTCGTAATCGGGAATGCCGCCCGGGCCGACAGCGGTGATGGCGACGTGGCCATCCACGCCGAGGATGCGTTGAAAGAGCTCGTAACGGAAGCCGTTCATCACGGCCATGACCACAATCAGCGTGGCCACGCCGAGTGCGATGCCGACCAGCGAGAAACCGGCGATGATGGAAATAAACCCGTCGCGCTTGCGGCTGCGCAGGTAGCGGAAGGCCAGTAATCTCTCGACGGGATTGAAGCACATAGCGGGGAGCATAGGGAGAAAATGGCGACGCGCAACCAAACTGCAACGGTTGTGGCGCATAGTGGTTGCATGCCGTCATCCAAGCTTGCCATGCCCGATTACTATATCGAACGGCTCACCGGTTATAATCCCGGTGGCTGGGAGGCGTCCAACTATGCCGGTTATCGCCTTCTTTTCGGCGAAAATGGGCGCATCCAGGATATTCTTTGCCAGAACAACCTCTATTACATCGAAATCCGGGCGGACGAGGATATCCTGCTTTTGCTCACCAATTTCGCTTATCTGGAAAGCTATTTGCAGGAAATAGAGATTGCCCGGGATTATCAGGGCAATCCGCTGCCTGCCGGCACCCGCTTCACCATCCCCCAGGTGGCCGATCCCGACCGGAGGGATTTTCTCATTCGCCTTCGTAATGATCCGGATTCCCTGCATCCCGAGGAGCGCAGGATAGGAGAGGATATCGTGATCCGGGCCATTACGGGGGATCATAAGCTGCAGATTGCGTTGAAGGATTCTTTGGGGCAGGCTTACGCCTTCACCTTCAACCAGCTGAGCGCCGCGTTGAACGTGGCGCTGGCCAAGTTTAACGGGCAGGATATTCCGCCCGACCCGGACGGGTGGATCATCGGCAGCACCGGGGCCGGTATCGACCCGCCGCCTTTGCCGCCGCGATCCTAGCCGTTCAGTTTGGTCCAGATATCCTGTTCGGGTTTATGGATCTTTGTTTGCGCCTGCATGGCTTTCATGGCCTGTTCAAGCGCAGACTGGAGAGGGGCCTTCAGCGCACCGGCATTCTGCTGGCTGCGGCCGTAGGCGGCGGCCTCCAGCTGTTTCAGCAAGGCGGCGAGCTGGGGTTGCCCCAACCGTTCGGCCAGGTGGGAGAGGCTTTCGTCCGCATCAGGCCTGGGCATGGCGCGGGCAGAGGCCTTCAGCATGGCGGCGGCATCCGTCGCCTGGGCAAGCTGGGCTTTCCAGTCCGTCGGTCTGGCCGGTAGGCGGGTGCTGGTAGCGGCGGGTTTTCGCAGGCTTGCCGGGAGCGATGGAAGGCGACGGAATTTGCTGACATACCAGGCCGCGCCCACCAGCAGGGTAAGCCCCGACAACCAGAAAACGCGAACCCATGAGATAGGCGCGCCATCACGGGCGGGGGTGGCTTCTTCCTGACCGGGATTGATGGTCACGGTTTTGGCGGTTTCCGGCCCGCGATAGGTGCCGCTGCCTTTGGCAGCATCGAAGGGCATGGGCTCCAGCGTGGAGGATTGTTCAGCCTGGGTGGCAAGGTTCCACCAGGGAATGGTCAGGCCCGGGAGTTCCTGAGGGCCTTCCTTCAGCGGTACGTAGGTGAATTTCTGGGTGACGTAGCTGACAACGGTGTGATGGTCGGGGTCGGGCTGCATGTTGGTTTCCGGCTCGCCGGGGTAGAGCTGCCATTCATTTTCATCCAGCCCGGCACGCAGCAGTGGTTCCAGTTTGGGCAGATTCTCAGGCATGACGCCGGAGGCAATCAGCGTAATCTCGCGCATGATGGGCTCGCCGGTTTTGGCATTCTGAAGCCCTTCGGCGCGTTGGTTGAGGCTGACGCTCCATGCGGGCAGCCAGGCGCGCAGGCCGTGCGTCCAGTTGGGCGGGATGGGGCGCACGTTCAGAGTGGGGGTTTCCAGTTCCTGCTTGAAAGGCTCGCTGATGCCATTTTGGCGCATCATGCGGTTTATCAGGTCGGCAGGGTCATCCAGCCCATTGAACAGATCGGCATCGCGGGTGAACATGTTGAAGACCGTGCCACTGAGCGGAACGGGATCGAGCCTGACGGCACCGGCCTCAATGCCGGTGACGGCGAATTGTACGTTGCTGCGGGTGAAATTGCCTTCCGGCAGGCGAACGAACTCATTCTTTGGTGTGCCAATGCGCTGCACGCGCAGACCACTGCCGGAAGGCTGCTGCAGTACTGCCTCCAATACATTATTACCGCGAAGCAGGTCCACATTCAGCACCACGGCCTGACCCAATAACGGGTTCTGATCGCTGTAGGCAGCGTCAATCTTGATGCGCGGTGCACGCGCGGCATCCACTTGAGCATGGGCCTGCGCCCGGGCCCTGGCCGCAGCCGGATCAGAATTGACGGTGAGGTAGATGGGACGGCTGGTCATCTGACCACGATCGGTCAGGATGTGAAAGCCCGGCACCGTGAGGCGACCCGCGCGTTTGGGCAAAAGCTCGTAATGCCAGCGCATGACCTGGCTCATCTGGCCATCCACCACCATGACATCGGCTACGCGTTTTTGCGCGCGCAGCTCGAACAAGGGTTTCAATGCATCCACATCGGGGTTTTCACGAGGCTGGGCATCGGTAAGGCTTAAGGTGAGCGTGACGCCGTCGCCCTGGCCGATTTCCTCGTCGCTGAGGGTTGCCACGAAGCTGGCCGCGGCCCATGCGTGAACCGGCAATAGGCAGCAACAAAGCAACAACAGGAATGCGAGCAAGCGTTTCATGGGTGCCATGTTAGGCAAAGCGCACATCCAAGGCAATGGCCTCGGCAAGCAGGGCCTCATAGGTTTTGGCGGGAAGCTCCACCATGCCGAAGGGGCGAAGATGGTCGTTGGCAAGCTGGCTATCTAACAATGTGAACCCTTGTTTACGCAGGTGATTCACCAGTTGAACGAGGCAGGATTTGCTGGCCTCCGGCACGCGGGAGAACATACTCTCCCCGCAAAAGGCGCCGCCGATGGCTACGCCGTAAAGGCCGCCGACCAGCCCGCCCTCCTGCCAGGCCTCCACCGAATGGACGAAGCCCATGCGGTGAAGGGCGGTGTAATGGGCGATGATGGCGTCGTTGATCCAGGTGCCTTCGCTGCGCTCGGCGCAGGCGGCGATGACCTGTTCGCAGGCGGTGTCGATGCGGTAGGTGAATGGGTCGTTGCGCAAAAAGCGCTTGAGGCCGCGCGGGATGTTGAAGCGTTCATCTAGCGGAATGAGGGCGCGTTGTTTGGGACAATAGAAGTTGAGCTCGTCCTCATGGCGGCCTTCGGCCATGGGGAAAAGGCCCTGGCTGTAGGCTGCGAGCAGAAGCTCAGGCGTGAGCTGCGAGCTTTTCATGCACCAGATCGGGGTAATCGCTGGCAATGGCATCCACACCCAGCGCCAGCGCGCGCTCAATATGGGCGGGCTCGTTGCAGGTCCATACGCGGACGGCGATGCCCCGGCTGCGGGCGTCATCCATGAAGGCCTGGTTGATGAAATGGATGCAGGGATGCACGGCATCGGCGCCGAGATGCTCGGCGAAGGCGGCATAATCCTCCGGCAGGGCGGCCATGATGGGGGCGATGGCGGCATCCGGCATGGCCTGGCGCAGGGTGACCAACTCAGGATGCAGGAAGGAGATGAAGACGATGTCCTTCCAGGCCCAGCTGCCGCCTGCCATGCGCGGTTTGATGAGATCGGCCAGGGCGGGGATGAGGCCCTCCTCCTTCAGCTCGATGCAAAGTCTGGCGCGGCCCTGCAGATGATCCAGCGTCTGGGCCAGGGAGGGGATATGGTAGCCGCCTTCCAGCTTCATGGCGGAAAGATCGTCCCAGTTCAGGTCGCTGACCAGATCGGTGGTTTCTCCCAGGCGCGTGAGGGTGTCGTCGTGGAACACCACCAGCTCGCCGGAGGCGCAGCGGCGGATGTCCATTTCCACCCAGTCCACACCGAGGGAGATGGCGTGGTCGAAGGAGGCCAGCGTGTTTTCCAGCACATGACCGGCGGCGCCGCGATGGCCGATGATCTCGGTTTTACGGGCCATTATGCGGCCTTTTTCATCAGTTTGGCGAGCGCGTCCACCGCCAGTTCGTAACCCAGCGCACCGAGGCCGATGATGACGCCGGAGGCCAGGGGTGCGAGGTAGGAATGGTGGCGGAAATCCTCGCGGGCGTAGAGGTTGCTTAAGTGCACCTCGATGAACGGCTTGCCGAGGGCCTTGAAAGCATCGTGCAGGGCAATGGAGGTGTGGGTATAGGCCCCGGCATTGACGATGACGCCGGCGGCGCTTTTGCGGGCTTCCTGCACCCAGGTGACCAGCTCGCCCTCGATATTGCTTTGTTTGGCTTCCAGCGCAAACCCCAGCTTTTCTGCGTGGTTGCGGGTGGATTGTTCAATATCGGCCAGTTTGGTGCTGCCGTAGATATGGGCTTCGCGCTCGCCCAGAAGGTTGAGGTTGGGGCCGCTCAGCATCAGGATGGTTGGTTTCGGCATAAGTCTGCGGTAGATAGGTTGCAAAAGAGGTCCAAAATGCCACGAATCACCTTGAATGGCGAGCCTAAAGAAATTGCCGCCGCCAGCCCTGCCGAGCTGCTGCTTGAGCTTGGGCTGGGTCAGAAGCAGGCAGCAGTGGAAATCAACCGCGTCATCATCCCGCGTTCGCAGCATGGCGATACGCCGATTCGCGATGGGGATGAGGTGGAGGTGATTTCCTTCGTCGGCGGCGGCTAGGCCTTTTACCTACTGCGGCGCACCCTGCTGCTGTGGCGAGGGGTGCTCGCCCGGATATTTATACTCCACATCCTTGGTCATTTCGTCCTGGATGGCGTTCCAGAGATCCGCAGGGGTGTTGATACTGCCGGCATCGGTGGGCTGCTGCGCCTGGGGGTTATCGCGCGGGGGAACCGCGCCCGGGGGCGGCGGAACGGGCTGCTCAACCGGATAATCCCCACCCTGCGGTGATTCCTGTACGGCACCCGGTTGCGGAACCCCGGGTTGGGGAGCAAGGGGGCTGCCGCCCGGAGTGGTCATGGGCGTGTTGGGGGTGGCGGGCTGCTGGTTCATCTGGTTCCAGGGAAGCAGCTGATCAAGCCAGTCGGACGAGTGGGTGTAAAGCCCATGCGCGGGAATGCCCTTGTGCGCTTCCATCATGAAATCATGCCACATGCGCGCGGGAATGGAGCCGCCGGTAATCTTGTTCATGGGTTTGTTGTCATCCTTGCCGACCCAGAAGCCCGCCACGATATCCGGCGTGTAGCCGACAAACCAGGCGTCGCGGTATTCCTGGCTGGTGCCGGTTTTGCCCGCGGCCTCGCGCCCGATATTGGCGGCGCGGCCCGTGCCGCTTTGGATAACGGCCATCATCAGCTGGTTGCCCTTGGCCACCGCATTGGGGGACAGGACGCGCTCGCGGCTTTCGTCGGTGTGGTTGTAGATGAGCTTGCCCTTGCTGGTTTTGATTTTTTCAATGGCATAGGGCGTGACGCTCAGGCCCTCGTTGGCCATCACGGCATAGGCATTGACCATCTCGATGGGATAGACCACGGAAGCCCCCAGCACGGCGCTGGGTACATTTTCAATGTTGGAATGGATGCCCATGCGGTGCGCCAGGTTGATCCAGCGCGAGCGGCCGAAGGTTTCGCTCACCTGCACGGCGACCGAGTTGATGGATTGGGCGAGCGCATCGGTCAGCGTCATTTCACCCTTGAAGTTGTTGGTGTAGTTATCCGGCGCCCAATTGCCGACATTGATAGGCTGATCGTTCCAGATGTCGTTGGGCGAGGCGCCGGATTCCATGGCGGAGAGATAAGCGAACACCTTGAAGGAGGAACCGGGCTGACGAAGGGCCTGGGTGGCGCGGTTGAACTGGCTTTCACGGTAGGATTTGCCGCCGACCATTGCCAGGATCGCGCCGTCGGGCTTCATGGCCACCATGGCGCTTTGCATGATGGGGTCTTGCTTTTCCAGGTGCTTGGCAATCGCTTCTTCCGCGGTTTTCTGCATACGCGGCACCAGCGTGGTGGTCACGTCCAGGTCATCCTCGACATTGCCGATATAGCCTTCCAGCTGTTCCATCACCCAATCGGTAAAATAGCGGACACCGGAGGGATCTTCCTGATAATTCACCTGCTTGGCAGGGTGTTCTATTGCGGCTTTGTAGCTTGCCTCGCTCAGGAAGCCTGCTTCCTGCATTTTTTGCAGCACCACCTTGGCGCGGTTCCATGCACGTTCGGGATCGTTGGTGGGGGAGAAGCGCGAAGGTGCTTTCAGCAGCCCCACGAGCATGGCGGCTTCGCTGATATTCAGCTTGGTGGCGGGTTTCTGGAAATAACGGCGGGAAGCGGCATCCACCCCGAAGGTGCCCGCGCCCATATAGACGCGGTTGAGGTAGATGGTGATGATTTCTTCCTTGGTGAATTTATGTTCCAGCCACAGCGCCAGCAGCACCTCCTGCACCTTGCGGCGAAGGGTTCGGTCGGGCGAAAGAAAGACGTTTTTAGCCAATTGCTGCGTGATGGTGCTGCCGCCTTCCACCACCTTGCCATGGGTATAATTGCGCCATGCGGCGCGCGCGAGGCCCAGCACGTCGATGCCGAAATGGCTGAAAAAACGGCGATCCTCGGTGGCGAGCAGCGCATTCACCAGGTTTTGCGGTAATTGTTCGTAGGAAAGGTAATCGGCATAGAGATCGCCATAGCTGGCGAGGATGTAATTGCCTTCGGCCGCGCGGATGACGACGGAGGGTTTTTTCTTCAATTCGCCGAGTTTGTCGGTATCGGGCAGATCATAGGCGAAATAGGCAAACATTGCACCCACCGCCAGCATGCCCCACGCGCCCAGAATCAGGCACCATTTCAGCAGAAACCGACCCCAGTTGCGTGGCGGCTGGCCCTCACCGCCTGACCGGGATGCGGTGGGACGGGTGGATTTTGCCTGACGCGCCTTGGGCGTGCCTGGCTCCTTATCCCGATGTTTGCGGGGCGCAATGCGCATAGATGCCCAACCGATAAAGATGATGGCGCGACATTAGCAAGCCGCAGCGTTAGCGCAAATGGAAAACGCGCCCGAATGATGGCGCGTTTTCTATTTATACAAAAAAGAAGGGCGGTGACTTTCGCCACCGCCCCCTTTTTACCAATCCTTGCGGATTAGAAGGTCAGCTGAGTACCAACGAGTACGGACGTACCGTCGTTGTCAGCACCCGGGGTCGCATCGTCGAACTCGAAGAAGTTCACTTCGACGTACGGAACGAGGCCAGGAGCCAGCATGTAGTCGAGGCCGAGAGCGATGTTATCGAACTCGTTGTCGCCACCACCAGCTTGCTCAACTTGGCTGTTCAGGTACGTAGCGGACGCACCGAACGGACCGAAGTCGTAAGCCAGACCGACGGTCCAGTAATCGGAGTCGTCGTTGTTCGTACCAGCAGCCTGGAGGCTGTCGCCCCAGCTACCATACGAACCACCAAAGGTGAAGCCGTGCCAGGTCAGCGCGCCACCTACGTTCCACGCACGGAGGTCTTCCGTAGCAGCGGTGTCGGTGTCACCCCATTCGCCGGTTACAGCAGCCGTCAGGCCGATATCGCCGAATTGGTTGTTGTAGTTGATACCACCGCTGATCACGTTTTGAACGGTGTTGGACGCATTGCTCAGAGAGGTAGCGTACTGACCGATATCGCCCGTGTCCGGGGTGTAGCTAGCACCGATTTGGAAACCGGAGAAGCGCGGGGAGTAGTAGGTGATTTTGTTAGCATCTTCGCTGGTCTTGTCGCGAACCAGGTACTGCGTCGTGGACGTCAGGGCACCATGGTCAACAACCAGATCCGGGGAGATGATGTAACCACCACCAACAGGACCACCGGAGAACATCCACCAGTCACCATCGATACCACCGGTAGCGCGGGCGAAGGTAGAAGCATCTACTTTCATGGTCTTGGTCACGCCGACGTTACCGCCCAGCTCGAAACGGCCCCAGCCGCCTTCGAGGTAGATGAAGGTCTTGTCAGCGTTGGTGTCTTTGGAAGCCGTGTTGGCAACGCCAGGAGCACCAGCAGCGCGATCAGGAGACTGATCGGCTTCCAGTTCTACTACAGCACCGTAGCCAAGGCCGTTGTCGGACTTGCCATCCACGCGAACGTGAATTTCGGTGTCGTTGCGGAATTTCACGTCTTCCTTGTTGGAATCGTAAGGGGAGTCTTCAGAGACGTAGCCAGCTTGGAAATTAACGAAGCCGCCCAGCGTCACTTTTGGCGCATCGGCCATTGCAGCACCGGCGAACGCAATTGCGCCAACCAGAGCGGAAGTGCCAAGAAGCAGTTTATTCATTGGTCGATCCTTTGGTTTAATGAACCCAGAAACAATCACAAAATAAGCGGTAAGGCCACGAAGGCGCCAACTGCAGTTTTGCAATTTGACGTATCCATAACTACCCATCAGGGGGGCGGCAAACCCTTTCGAGGGCTTTTTGGATATGGCCGGGGTTTTTTGATGTGGCTGTTGCATTAAGGCCACAGTCGCACCCGGTTTTTTAAGACAATCTTAAGGAAGAAGGCCGTTTTGCGGCCTTTTGCGAGGGACGCAGCATGTGTGGCGGCCATGCCGGTTACACCAGCAAGGCGATATTTCCCATGTATTTCATGATGCGCTCGTCGTCCCGCTGGTGGCCGACCTCAAACCAGTAATCCGCCACTACCTTAAAGCCGTGCCGCTCATAGACGGCCAAGGCGCGATGGTTTTGCGACCAGACCCCCACATAAAGCTCTCGCGCGCCGAGAAGGGCGGCCGCGGCCATGGCCTGTTGCAGCAACAGCGGCCCGTGACCGCCCCCCTGGCACTGCTTCCTTATATATAGGCGGTGAAGCTCATACGACTCAGGCGGGGCACAGAGGCGGATGCCTTCCGGCAGGGGAAGCTTGCAAAGCCCCAGCTTGGCATAGCCGATATCCATGCCTTCCCGCTCCAGCAGCCAGAAATGGTTTTGCGCGTCCTCAAGCTCCTGTCTGGTCTGGGGTAGACTGTAGGTTTTCTCCACATAATCGGCGGCATCGGCCGCATCGTAAAGATAACCAAAGCTTTCCATGAAGGTTTCCCGTCCCAGGCGCGCCAGCAGGGGCGCATCGTCGGGCGTGCAGCGGCGAACGGAAACCAAGGTGGAAGCGGTTGGTAATGGCTGTATGCCCGGCATGGCGATTTTACCCCGATGAATATGGAGATGTTCCTAAACGGCAAGGCTTTGAGCCGTCAATAGGCTTAATCAAAGGTAAAAATATTTTTATATGCCGTTGATTTTGCTTTATAATTATTTTCGCTTATTGTCATAAAAATGTTAATTTATGAGCGTTAATATAATAAGGACACTAGAATCAGGTTAGCTATGTCCGGACCATTTACCCTTTCCCAGTCGTTGTTGGACCGTAACCGGGGCCTTTCAGGCGGGTACAGAACTAGGCTGGACGAAGCGGTGGCCGCCGCGCAGAACAACCCTGCCAAACAGGCTTTTATTACTGCCCTGCTGAATGCCGAACCGCCAATCGGCGTGGGCCTGCTGGATGCGATGATTCATGCTTCCATTGAAGCCGACCCCTTTGACGCTGCCGCCGCCACCCGCATCATCACCAACCGCATGGGCACGGATTCGCCGTTAATCGCCCAGGCGACCACCGCCATGGACGCTACAATTGCGCCGGAAATTGAAACGCCGGAGGTGGCAGACACCACGGCATCCACCCCTACGGCCAGGCCTACGGAATCGGGGGAGCATATCGAGGCCTCCACCTCTGCCGCCGTGGTGGAAGAGAATACGCCGGAGCTGCCGAACACCCCGCTGGAAGCCCCCACGGTGCCAACCTATGAACTGGCCCCCGCCACGGTGGAGGCCGCCACGCCCGCCGGACAGGCAGAGCTGATCGGCAATATCCGCGACGGCTTCCTTTACGGCAAGCTGGAGCCCGCGCGCACGGGGCTGTCCACCTTGTTCGATACTGTGCTGGCCGAGCATGGTGGCGTCATTACCGCAGAGAATTATCAACAGATCGCCGATGAAGTGGCCATGCGCTATTTCGGCGTAAGCACGATTGAGCCGGGCAGCCAGGCGGATGCGTTCCGCTACGACCTTGAAGCGGCGGCGGCGGCCAACCTGAATATTGACAGCACGGCGACGGCCTTCCAGTCCTACATGCGGCAGCAGCTCATCAACCGCTTTGGCGAAGACCAGGTAGGCAAAGGCGGCGTGCTGGACAGCATGCTGGCGGATGTGGGCATGCTCACGCCGGGCAATCTGGACGAATATCTCTATACACGCTCGAATGTAAGCGGCTGGATTCACAAAGAAAACGCTGAGCAAATGCTGGCGGACGCTGCTGTGTGGGTGCTTTCTTCCGGTGGTCCGGCGGATGTGCGCGCCATGGTGGATCAACTGATCCAGAACCCCGAGGCACTGCAAAACCTGGCTTCCAACCCGATTTTTGCGCCGATGGATGAGGCCACGCTGCAGGCGCTGCTGACGCCCAACGCCAATGGCGAATATCAGGATTTCTACGAGCACCCGCTGGTGCAGATGCTGCGGAACATGCCGACCGGCGACCGCCAGCGGCTGATCGACGCCATGCAGGCGCAGGGCATTGCCTTCGACCCCGAGGTGGAGCAATTGCTCAACCTGGCCAATTACAGCGCCGATGTCATTGTGTATGGCTCGCAATTCAATGAAGCCCTGGCACGCGGCCCCGGACCGGAATTCAACGAGGCCGTGGCCGGGTTGAACGCCGATATCGCGCTGAGCGCCCATGCCGATTATCCCGGCACGCCCGCAGGGCTTTCCACCGCTGCCGCGCATGGCGGCATGGACCCCACCGCGCAGGCCTATGACCGCGTGATGCAGGTGCTGCAAACCGTCAATGCCGCAGAAATTCCGGCACTGGTGGAAGCGCTTTCACCTGCGGCACGCGAGGCGTTGCTGCATAACCCGGATTTTCTGGCGCAATTGCAGGCGCGCCATGTGACGCAGGAAGAGCTGCCGCTACTGCGCCAGACCCTTGGCCTGAGCGAAACGGAACTGGCCGCCGGCGACAGCCTCGCCGAAGTGCTGGCCCGCGCCGATTATCAAGACCGCGTGGAAGATGCGAGCCTGGCCTTTTCGCACAGCGATGCGGCTGGAAAGGCTGACACACTTACCGCCCTGCTGGACATCAAGGCCATTCTGGCCGATGGGAGCATTTCCCAGGATGAGCAGACGCGCCTGATGGGCTATGCCGCCAACCCGGCGCTGGCCGACATCTATGCCATGGCATTTGATGCGAACCAGCATGGGGATGTGACGACCTATACTATCCGTGCGGATTATTATAACGGGCTGCAGCCCATTGACGTGATGGATCTGGTGCAGGCCGATATCTCCCGGCTCGACCCGGCGTCGCTGGCGGCTATTCTCGCCCATATGGAGCCTGCCGAACGCACGGCATTTCTGGCGGATGAAACCGTTGCCGCAGGGCTGGCTGCCGCAGGGCTGGACGATGATGTTACCCGCATTCTGCGTGACATGAATGGCGGGAAATTCCTGGATGAGCAATTTTCGCTGATTGGCCAGCCGCAGCCCGTTACAGAAGGCGAAGAGCCAGGCATCAATGCACAGACCGCGACGGCCATTGAGCATGTTTACCAGGCCGTGATGGGCCAGGTGAGCGATGTGGACCCTGCCCTCGCCCGCCAGGAACTGATTGAGCGACTTCAGGCCAACCCGGGCCTGGTGGATGTGATGATGATTTCGCTGGGCGCCAGTGAGCGCCAGCAGCTGATTACCACCCTGCAAACGGCGGGCGCTGATGCGGCCCTGGTGACCAGCCTGACCGAGGAACATGCCGAGCAAACCGCCGCCGACTGGGCGCGCGGGCTTGATTTGACCCATGAGACCGATTTCGCGCAAGGCCTGATTACCGGCCCCGGCGAACATTTCGGCGTGGCCGACGCCGCTTTTTATGACGCAGCCGTTAGCCGGATTACCGCCAGTGCTGGAGGCCTTGAGGGCTTCATGGCGAATTTATCGCCCGCGCAGCGCGACGCGTTGCTGGCCGACCCCGAATTTTCCGCCTGGCTGAACCTGCCGGATAATGCCGCCACCAAAAGCGCGCTGGCCGATGCCGACCGCCAGCTTGACCATGATGCCAATGCCGTGGCGCTGCAAAACGCCATGTATGCCATGCCGGTAAACCTGACCGGGGTGGAAGCCCCTTATGACAGGATGGATAACCGGGCGGAGCTGCTGACCTTCCTGAGCACGGATGCCGGGCGCGATTACGCGGCCGAAGCCTTCGCCAACCTGGATGCGCAAAGCTTTGCCGCCTTCACCAGCGGCCTTACGCTGGAAGAGCGCCGCCAGTATTTCGGCACGGACGGCTCATTGACCGGCAGCCTGCCGGAAGCCATTCGCGCCTCCACCGTGCAGGAAGTCAATGAACAGACCGTGGATGCCTGGGCCAGCGCGGCGGGTGATGAGCCCGGCCTTATGGCCGTTGCCATGATGTCGCTGAATGAAAGGGACCCGAACGGCATTCCGCAGGCGGATTATTTTGCCGCCATGATGGATAAAATCCAGCTGCGCGAAGGCGGTATCGACCGTTTTATGGGTACGCTTGACGCGGCGAACCGCCGGGCCCTGATGGAAGACCCGCAGTTTGTGACATGGCTGAACCAGCCGGATAATGCCGTTACCAAAAGCGCGCTCGAAACCACTCGTGCGCAGTATGACAATCAGGACCGCGCCGCCTGGGCCGAGTTCGTGCTCACAACAGGACGGGAGCCGAATGGCGTCAACAGCCTGAACATGCCCCGCGACATCGAGGGTATCGTAACTTGGCTGACCAATGCCAGCCCCGAACAGCAGCAGGCGCTGCTGGATAACCTGACGGCGGTGGATTTTGTTCTTATCCGCGATCAATTAAGCCCCGCCCAGCGCGAGACTTTCGAGACCGCGCTCGGCGACCGGGCCATCCAAGCGCCCGCCACAATGGAAGAGGCGATCAATTCCCTGTTGAGCACGGATAATCCCGGCGGCGCGCTGTCGCTCCTGCAGGGGCAGAGCGTGCAGGATGTCATTAGCAGCATCAACACCAACAAGGATGCCGTGGAGCAGCTGGAATACACGCTGACGACCTCCCTGCCGGGCATGGACGGCTACACCGCCGCCATGAACCAGTTGCGCGATCACCCTGAACTGGCCATCGGGCTTGCCTATAACCTGTCGCCCGCACAGTTCCAGCTATTGATGGACCGCATGCCAGCGGCTGACCGTCAAACCGTGTTCGGCACCGATCTTGGCGGCTTTTACAGCATCAACCAGGCCCGCGCGATGGGTGACGACCAGATGACCGTCACTGAATACATGGCCGAGCTTGACCGCGGCAGCAACGGCGAGAACCTGCTGGATGCCATTCACAACCCCGACCAGTATCCCGTTACGCTGTATGGCTTTGACGGCACGGCGTTCAGCAGCATCGACAACAAGGCCGAGATGCTTCAGTTCCTGGCAGCCAACGGCGCGCAATATGGCACGTTGATCGCCGGTCACCTGAGCGTGGCGGATTTCGACATGCTGGTTGGCAGCGCGGGTAATCGCGATGCCGCCCTGTCTCCTCAGCAGATTCTGGATTATTTTGGCCCTAACGGCTCCCTTACCGCCTATCTTCCCGCCGATGTGCAGGCCCATGCCGTCGGCGTGGCCACGGATCAGGCCACGGGCATCTGGCTTGGCGGCATCGGCGACACGCCCGTTGCGCGGGCGGAAGCCATCATCGCCCTGAATGCCGCACCCAACGCCGGTGTGCCGCTGAATGCTTATTTCAGCCGTATCATGAACGATATCGCCGCCGGGGAAAACGGTGTTGCAGGCTTTATGGCCAGCCTTCCGGCCGACCAGCGCAACCAGCTGCTGACGGATGCCGAATTTTCCGCCTGGATGGATGCAAACCCTGATGTGAAAACGGCCCTCGTCAATGCCGATGCCCATCAGGACGAGCTGGATAACGGGTTGCGCCTGATCCAGGGCCTTGGCCACATGGACGCGGACGGTCATATCGCCCCGGCCATTTACCTTGAAGGCATAAGCGAGCCTTATACCAACATCACCTCGCGGGAAGCGCTGCTGGAGTTCCTGGCCGCCAACCCCACTTACGCGCGGGCCATGCTGGGCCAGTTGACGCGCGAGGATTATGAAAAGCTGACGAACAACCTCGATCTTCCGACACAAAACCGGTATTTCGGCCTGGGCGGCAGTTTGACAAGCTATCTGCCAAACGGGCAGGACAATAATATTCAAGCCGCAGCGAATGAACAGATTGCCGGCCTGCAGTTGGATGCCGACGGCGCGATGGTGCGCACGGCCATTATGGCGAATGGCGCGATTTCCGGTGAAAATGCCGGCCGATTCGACCTGAACGGCGATGGGCATTTGAGCGTTGGCGAGCTGCAGGAAGCCGTGACGCAATATGGCTATGATGTGGATGCGTTGCTGACGGGCATTGAACCCGCTACCATCACCGGATGGGCCGCCGACGACCGCGCCGGTTTGCGCGCATTGCTTCAAGGCAGCGACATGCTGACGGCGGTGGACGGCATTTACACCGAGGCCGACCGTGTGGCGCTCCTTACACGCGTGAATGACGATGCATCGGGCCTTTCGGCTTCGCAGATCATGGATGAGATCGTCCGCTTCTCGCAGGCACAGCCGACGCCGGAAGCGCAGCAGGCCATGTTCAACAGCCTGATTTCAGGGCTGGATGAAAGCTTTATCGGCGCGCTTTCCGCCAGCACGGAAGGCGATTTGAACGCGGGCTGGGATGCCATTGTGGGCCAGGTGCCGGAAGCCTGGCGCAGCGGCCCCGCATGGGATGCGCTGGTTGGCAATACCAGCGCCACCATCGCGGAGCGCGAAAATACCATCCTGCACGAGCGCGCGGTGCAGGCCACCTTCAGCGTGGATGTGACCTTCGACGCAGACGGCACATTGCCGGACGATATTGAGGCCTATCTGGCCGGTTCCACTACGGTGAACGGCCAGAGCGTGCCGAATGCCTACCTCGTGATGTCCGACGCGGACCTGATGGTGGACAGCAATGGCGACGATATTCCCGACCGGTTTGTGGACGGCGCATTCGGCCAGATGGGCTCGGGCGACCGTATCAATACCCTTTCCGAACTGGCCGAGGCTTCCCAGGATGCGACCGACCCGGCCGTCAAGGCGCAGATTGACGAGGCCATCGGCCGCTTCAGCGCCGAGCATGTGCAGGCGGAAATGAACGAACTGGCGATGGGTGTGTACCAATCGCTGAACGGCACCGACCGCGCCGGTGATGCGAGCTTTGCGACCGTGCCGGTGTTCAGCCATGAACAGGCAGCCGAGATTATTTATGCCCTTTCCACCGGCGCACCGCCGCCGGCATTCGCCTTGTCGGCCATTGCCAGCCAGTTCCCGGTGCCACCGTTCCATGACACGGATAATGACGGCGTGGCCGATGAGATTGTCACCGCATGGACGCAACCGGCATTCGCCCAGCAGATGTTGACGGTGATCGGCGGTAACTTGAACGAAACCGGCGCCTACACGCTGATGATGGATGGCGGGCTGGATTGGAACCAGCGCACCACATTGCTGAACGACCGCCAGGGCACACTGCAGACCGCGCTGGATAGCCATGGATTGCTGGATGATCTGGCGAAAGGCGATTTCCACCGCTTCCAGAACGAACTCCTTACCGAGGCATGGAACCCTGACGGCACCAGCGCCCTGGACGGCACGCGCGAATGGCCGGTGGGCAGTGGGCAGCATATGAGCATGGAGCAGCTCGTGGACCAGCTGCTGGCAGGTGACGTGCCGCAATTCCTGGAAGATCGATACGCGCCCTTCGGCGGGTTGAACGGCTTCGGTAGCGCATTTGTGGATGAGGGCGCGGCCGGTATTGAGGACGATGCGGCCGATCTGCTGCTGCACGGCATCATGTTCCATACCAACCCGGACCGGTTGATTACCCTGTTCGACAAGCTTTCGCCCACGCAGATCGACCAGCTGCTGGCAACAAGCGTGACGTTTGACGGCACCACCTACAGCGTGGCGGACCGCCTGCGCGAGGTGATGGTGGATGGGCGCAACCTGTATGACATCGCGCAGGACCTGAAGCTGACCCATAATGAGAATGCGGTGGCCGCCGCGGCGGAACCGCCAGCCGCGCCGCCCGCGGAAACCGTGACTACCCCTACGCCGTCGGTGGAAAGCCCGACCGTTGTGCAGCCAGCGGCGGAAACGGCCAACCCTTATGTGGCGCTGGCGGAGTACATGAACGAGAACGATCACCCGCAATATGCGCGCGCGATCCTTACTGGTGAAACCACCAACGCCACCACCGGCGAGCCCATTCCGGAGGATATCATCAACCAGTCCGCGGCCCTGCGCGCCGACATCAACGCCAATGTGCCGAACGGTCTCGATTACCACCGCTTTGTGCGCGACCCGCAATTGACCGGGCTGCTGAACGACAGTGCATTGAACGACCTGCTGCAGGGCGAGCTGGCTTATGTGCAGCAGAACCCGGACTATGCGAACCTTGCGACCGAATCCCTGCCGAGCCTGAGCGCCTTGATTCGCGAAGCGCAGACGAACCGGCCGGATTTCGACGAAGGCGCCATTGCCCGCGCGCAGGCCATCGTGGTTGAGCAAGGGTTTGAGCAACTGCAGTCCCTGATGGCCGACGGTGTGCTTTCCGCCGAGGAGCTAGAGCGCTACAACGCGCTGCGCAACCTGCCGGAGATCCAGGCCGCATTTACCCTTAACGGCATTACCATGCCGGAAGTCAGCGTGCCTTACAGCTTCAACGATACGGAGCGCGACCAGATCGGCGCTGTGGCCGACTATTACAGCCAGGGCAGGAGCAGCGACGACGCGGGCGTGATTTACGCCAATGTCATCAGCGGTCAGGGCGACAGCGGGCTTATCCAGCAGGCGGCCAACGCGCGGAATGGCGGGTTGTTTGCAGAACTGGGCGCCCGCATCAGCCAGGAGCCGTCCCAGGCCTATGCTTTCATGACGGCGCTGCCGTTCGAGCAGCACATGATCCTGGCGCAGCAGGACGCCTTTACGGCAAGCCTCAGCAAGGAAGCGCTTGAAAATATCGTTGCCGGTTATGGCGCGCTGGTGGGCCGTAACGACCTGACACCGGTGGAACAGATCGGCGTGGCATCGGGCTTCGCACAGTTCGTGGATGCATTGCGCCACTATCCGGAGCCTTATGCGCCAGGTGTGAACGAGGCCATTGAAACCGGCCGCCAGGCGTTCATCGAGCTTTCCGGCGAAATCAACAACCAGGCATTTCTCACCAGCCTGTCGCGCGATCAGTTGCTCCAGATCGAGCAAAGCTACCGCGACGTGCTGTATGAAGGCGGAATGGGCGGCCTGGCCGCGCAGGAACTGTTCACCACGCTGGATGCCTACAACAACATCGTGAAAGCGATGGAAAACCTCGACCCGCCAGTGGATGCCGCAACCCTGGCCGCCGCGCAGGAACGCCGCGACCAGCTGGTGGCCGACCATCTGGACATGTTTGTCGAGGTGCCGAACCAGGATACGCTTAACCGCCTGATCAGCGACGCGCAGAACCGTGGCGACACGCATCTGGTGGCACAGCTGGAGGACATCACGCCCGGCCCCAATACCTACGTGGCATGGTTCAGCACGACCGACGGCACGCAGCTTTATACGTTCAACGATATCATGACTTATCCGAGCTTCTCGGATTATATGATCCGCATTCATGCCGTGGACGAGCAGGGCAATGCCGCCCTAGACCGCCCGGATGAGCTCACGTTCAACTACAACCTGGATGAAACACGGCTGAACGGCATGCTGGCGGATGGGTCTCTCAATGCCAATGAGTTGGCCGCCATCATGTCCGACCCCGAACTCCGCCGTGTGTTAATGGATCAATTGACCTTGTCGGAAGATGTGGAGCAGCAGATCATCAGCGGCGAATACAGCACGACGCTGGAATTCGCCCAGGCGCTGATCAATTACCATGTGGTGAACCAGGGCGATGTGGATATCACGAACGGTACGGTGAGCTCGGTCAATATGTCGGGCGTGGAGCGCACCAATACCGAGATCGGTGTAAATCAATAATCCGCACCGGAGGCGTTACGGGCGAGCTTTGGCTTGATT